>NZ_JBEPEL010000028.1:0-75072 GCF_040300825.1 Streptomyces sp. NPDC000229 | reverse complement strand
GTGGAGGTGGATCTGCCGACCCGTCCGGCCCCGGCGATCGAGGGCATCGCCTACTTCACCGTCTCGGAGCTGCTCCAGAACGTCTCGAAGCACTCACGAGCCAGCCGTGCCACGGTCGACGTATGGCGAGTGGACGACAGGCTGATGCTTCAGGTGGCGGACGACGGCCGGGGCGGCGCGGAGGTGACCGAAGGCAGCGGCCTCGCGGGGCTGACGGAGCGGCTGGACGCGGTGGACGGCATCCTCGCCGTGCACTCGCCGGCGGGCGGGCCGACCACGGTCACCGCCGAGCTGCCCTGGCGGGGCTGACACCGCCCGCGTCCTGCCAGCGCCCGTCCCCCGGCTCGGCCGCGCGCCCGCACCTCCACCCTGACGCCCTCCACCCCCACATCCGTCCCCACCTCCCCCCACACGTCCTCCTGCCACACGGCCGCCTCGGTCTCCACCCCTCCGCCCGCCCCCGCCCGGCCGCCGCTGTCCAGCGAGTTGTCCACAGGCCGGCCCGCCGTCATCCGGTTGCTGGAATGCTGGGTCGCAGACGCGGAAGTCGCGTGATGCACATCGATTCGTGGGGGATGCGGGCTGTGGTGGAGGACAGGGTGCGCGTGGTCATCGCCGAGGATTCCGTACTGCTCCGGGAGGGGCTGACCCGGCTGCTGACGGACCGGGGCCATGACGTCGTCGCTGGTGTCGGGGACGGTGAGGCCCTGGTCAAGACGGTCGGCGAGCTGGCGGACGAGGACGCGCTGCCGGACGTGGTGGTCGCCGACGTACGGATGCCACCGACCCACACCGATGAGGGGGTGCGGGCGGCGGTGCAGCTCCGCAAGGAGCACCCGGGTATCGGGGTGCTCGTGCTGTCGCAGTACGTGGAGGAGCGGTACGCCACCGAGTTGCTGGGCGGCAACAGCCGAGGGGTGGGCTATCTGCTGAAGGACCGGGTCGCCGAGGTCCGCGAGTTCGTGGACGCGGTGGTGCGGGTCGCCCAGGGCGGCACCGCGCTGGACCCGGAGGTGGTGGCCCAGCTGCTCGGCCGCAGCCGTAAGCAGGACGTGCTGGCGGCGCTGACGCCGCGCGAGCGCGAGGTCCTCGGGCTGATGGCGGAAGGCAGGACGAACTCGGCGATCGCACGCCAGATGAGGGTGAGTGAGGGCGCGGTGGAGAAGCACGTGAGCAACATCTTCTTGAAGCTCGGGCTGTCGCCGAGTGACGGTGATCACCGGCGTGTACTCGCGGTGCTGACCTACCTGAACGGCTGACGTGCGGCGCCCGCCGGGCCGGCACCGCCGGCCGCGACACCTGCCGCACGGCCTGGAACCGAAGGACGAGTCGGGAGCGTCGTTACCGAACGGCGCGGGGGGAGACAAAGCATGATGATCCAGGGCGTACGGACGTCTCACATGGGCGTCCACCATATGAGCAGCCCAAGGAAGGCGACCCTTACGGACGTAGGGTGGGCCTTGGGGCGGCTGGTGGGTCGGCCGTCTCCCGAGCGTTCCCCCGCCGACGGCGGGGAGGCCCCTTGTCTCGAGGGAGGTCCAGTTCAGTGACCAGCCAGGTCAGTAGCCCATCCGATCAGGCCGACGAGTCCGGTGGGACCCGCCAGGCCGGCGAGGCTGTCGTCGGGGAACAGCGTGGCGGCCCCGGCCAGCGTGGTACGGAGAAGGAAGTACGCCGTCTGGACCGTGTGATCATCCGTTTCGCGGGTGACTCGGGCGACGGTATGCAGCTGACGGGTGACCGTTTCACGTCGGAGACCGCGTCGTTCGGGAACGACCTGTCGACCCTTCCGAACTTCCCGGCCGAGATCCGGGCCCCCGCCGGCACCCTGCCGGGTGTCTCCTCGTTCCAGCTGCACTTCGCCGACCACGACATCCTCACGCCGGGCGACGCGCCGAACGTGCTGGTCGCGATGAACCCCGCCGCGCTGAAGGCGAACATCGGCGACGTGCCGCGCGGGAGCGAGATCATCGTCAACACCGACGAGTTCGCGAAGCGGGCCATGGCGAAGGTCGGCTACGAGACCTCGCCGCTCGAGGACGGCTCCCTCGACGGGTACCGCGTCCACCCGGTGCCGCTCACGACGCTGACGATCGAGGCGCTCAAGGACTTCGGCCTCTCCCGCAAGGAGGCCGAGCGTTCCAAGAACATGTTCGCGCTCGGGCTGCTGAGCTGGATGTACCACCGGCCGACCGAGGGCACGGAGAAGTTCCTCCGGCAGAAGTTCGCCAGGAAGCCGGAGATCGCCGAGGCCAATGTGGCCGCCTTCCGGGCGGGGTGGAACTTCGGCGAGACCACCGAGGACTTCGCCGTCTCCTACGAGGTCGCCCCCGCCACGAAGGCGTTCCCCACCGGCACGTACCGCAACATCTCCGGGAACCTGGCCCTGGCCTACGGTCTGATCGCCGCGTCCCGGCAGGCGGACCTGCCGCTGTACCTGGGCTCGTACCCGATCACCCCGGCCTCCGACATCCTGCACGAGCTGTCCAGGCACAAGAACTTCGGGGTACGGACCTTCCAGGCCGAGGACGAGATCGCCGGCATCGGCGCCGCCCTGGGCGCGGCCTTCGGCGGGTCCCTGGCCGTCACCACCACGTCCGGCCCCGGTGTGGCGCTGAAGTCCGAGACGATCGGCCTCGCGGTCTCGCTGGAGCTTCCGCTGCTGATCGTCGACATCCAGCGCGGCGGCCCGTCGACCGGCCTGCCGACCAAGACCGAGCAGGCCGACCTGCTCCAGGCGATGTACGGGCGCAACGGCGAGGCACCGGTGCCGGTCGTGGCGCCGCGCACCCCGGCGGACTGCTTCGACGCGGCACTGGAGGCGGCGCGTATCGCGCTCACCTACCGCACCCCGGTGTTCCTGCTCTCCGACGGCTACCTGGCCAATGGTTCCGAGCCGTGGCGCATCCCGGACCTGGACGAGCTGCCCGACCTCGGGGTCCGGTTCGCCACCGGCCCCAACCACACCCTGGACGACGGCACCGAGGTCTTCTGGCCGTACAAGCGCGACCCCAAGACCCTCGCCCGCCCGTGGGCCCTGCCCGGCACGCCGGGGCTCGAGCACCGCATCGGCGGCATCGAGAAGCAGGACGGCACGGGCAACATCTCCTACGACCCGGCCAACCACGACTTCATGGTCCGCACCCGGCAGGCCAAGGTCGACGGCATCGACGTCCCCGACCTGGAAGTCGACGACCCGAGCGCCGCCGCTCGCACCCTGGTGCTGGGCTGGGGCTCGACGTACGGGCCGATCACGGCCGCCGTGCGGCGGCTGCGCACGGCCGGGGAGTCCATCGCCCAGGCCCACCTGCGCCACCTCAACCCCTTCCCGAAGAACCTCGGGGATGTGCTGAAGCGGTACGACAAGGTCGTCGTGCCCGAGATGAACCTGGGCCAGCTCGCCACCCTCATCAGGGCGAAATATCTGGTCGACGCGCACAGCTACAACCAGGTGAACGGCATGCCGTTCAAGGCGGAGCAGCTCGCCACGGCTCTCAAGGAGGCCATCCATGACTGAGGCGCTGAAGCTGGTGCCCAAGGCCGAGGCCAAGCAGTCCATGAAGGACTTCAAGTCCGACCAGGAAGTGCGCTGGTGCCCCGGTTGCGGTGACTACGCGATCCTCGCCGCCGTGCAGGGCTTCATGCCCGAGCTCGGCCTGGCGAAGGAGAACATCGTCTTCGTCTCCGGCATCGGCTGCTCCTCCCGCTTCCCGTACTACATGAACACTTACGGGATGCACTCGATCCACGGCCGTGCGCCCGCGATCGCGACCGGTCTGGCCTCCTCCCGCACCGACCTGTCCGTCTGGGTCGTCACCGGCGACGGAGACGCGCTGTCCATCGGTGGCAACCACCTGATCCACGCCCTTCGGCGCAACGTCAACCTCAAGATCCTGCTGTTCAACAACCGGATCTACGGCCTGACCAAGGGGCAGTACTCGCCGACCTCCGAGGTCGGCAAGATCACCAAGTCGACGCCCATGGGTTCGCTCGACGCGCCGTTCAACCCGGTGTCCCTCGCCATCGGGGCGGAGGCGTCCTTCGTGGCGCGGACCGTCGACTCCGACCGCAAGCACCTCACCGAGGTCCTGCGGCAGGCGGCCGACCACCCCGGCACGGCGCTGGTGGAGATCTACCAGAACTGCAACATCTTCAACGACGGGGCCTTCGACGCACTGAAGGACAAGGACCAGGCGGAAGAGGCGGTGATCCGCCTGGAGCACGGGCAGCCGATCCGCTTCGGTCCCGACGGCGGCAAGGGTGTCGTCCGGGACCCGGCCACCGGAGATCTGACGGTGGTCCCGGTGACGCCGGAGAACGAGAGCCGGATCCTGGTCCACGACGCGCACAGCGCGAGCCCCACCACGGCGTTCGCCCTGTCCCGGCTCGCGGATCCGGACACGCTGCACCACACGCCCATCGGCGTGTTCCGGTCCGTCCAGCGTCCCGTCTACGACACGCAGATGGCCGACCAGCTCGACGCGGCCATCGAGCAGAACGGCAAGGGTGACCTCGCCGCGCTGCTCGCGGGCAACGACACCTGGACGGTCATCGGCTGACGTCCGGCGCGGACGGCTGTCGAGGCCCGGGTCTCCGTCAGGAGGCCCGGGCCTCGTCGTAGGCGTCCCGCGCCCGCTGGACGGCGTCGACCTGCCGCTCGGTCCACCGCGCGAGGGCCCAGACCTGTTCGGCGGCCTCCCGCCCGAGCGCGGTGAGCGAGTAGTCGACACGGGGCGGGATGACCGGCTTGGCGTCGCGGTGGACGAAGCCGTCCCGTTCCAGGGTCTGAAGGGTCTGGGCGAGCATCTTCTCGCTCACGCCACCGATGGAGCGGCGCAGTTCGCTGAACCGGTAGGTGCGTTCCAGCAGCGTGGCGAGGACCAGTACGCCCCAGCGGCTGGTGACGTGTTCAAGGACGAGGCGGGAGGGGCACATCGCGTCGTTGACGTCCGGCGCCGGACCCGGAGGACGCCCGCCACTGCTTACGCTCATGCCAGTACCTTACTTCAAAGTGGGTACTTTCCAAAAGTTAGCGCTCTCCGTAGGTTGGTTCTGCGATCCCCCGACCGAACGGAGAACCACCCATGAGCATCGTCGTCACCGGAGCCACCGGCCGCCTCGGCCGCCTCGTCATCGACACCCTGCTGGCCGATGGCGTCGCGGCGGCCGGCATCGCCGCCGTCGTACGCGACAAGGAGAAGGCCGCCGGCCTCGCGGAGCTGGGCGTCGAGCTCCGCATCGCCGACTACGACCGTCCCGAGACCCTGGCCGACGCGTTCGAGGCGGGTGACCGCGTGCTGCTGGTCTCCGGCAGCGAGGTGGGGCGGCGTGTACCGCAGCACACCGCCGTGATCAGCGCGGCGAAGGCGGCGGGTGTGGCGCAGCTGGCGTACACCGGCATCCTCGGCGGGCCGGACGCCGACTTCGACCTGGCCGCCGAGCACCAGGTCACCGAGGGCGCGATTCTCGACTCCGGGCTGCCGTACACGCTGCTGCGCAACGGCTGGTACACCGAGAACTACACCGAACACCTCGCCACGGTCCTGGAGCACGGCGCCGTCGTGGCCAACGCCGGCGACGGCCGGGTCGCCTCCGCCACCCGCGCCGACTACGCGGCCGCGGCCGCGGCCGTACTGACCGGGGACGGCCACCTGGGCAAGGCGTACGAGCTGAGCGGCGACACCGCGTGGTCCTTCACCGAGTACGCCGCGGAGGTCGCCCGGCAGACCGGCCGGCCCATCGCGTACCGCGACGTGCCCGCCGAGACGCACCTGGACATCCTCACCGGCGCGGGCGTCCCCGAGCCGTTCGCGGCGATCCTCGTCGATGTCGACAAGGCGATCGAGCGCGGCCTGCTGGCCCGTACCGACGGTGCCCTGGCCCGCCTGATCGGCCGCCCGACCACCCCGCTCGCCGACACCGTGGCGGAGGCGCTCCGGCAGCTGTGACGCACGTGTCATGACCGTATCGCGGTACGGGCATGACAGGCCGCCCCGCGCGGCGCTACCTTCGTCCGCAAGGCCTGTGCAGGGCATGTGCAGGCCAGGACAGGGCAGGGCGGGCAGGCGGAAGGGCGGCGGCCAGTGGCGGCGAAGAGCGGCGGCGAGCAGCGGGCGGGATTCCTCTACGGCGTGAGCGCCTACGGCATGTGGGGCCTCGTGCCGCTCTTCTGGCCCCTGCTGAAGCCGGCCGGGGCGGTCGAGATCCTGGCCCACCGCATGGTCTGGTCCCTGGCCGTCGTCGGTGTCGCGCTCCTCGCGCTGCGCCGCTGGGGCTGGATACGCGAGCTGCTGCGACAGCCCCGCAAGCTCGGGCTGATCTCGCTCGCCGCGGCGGTGATCACCCTCAACTGGGGCCTGTACATCTGGGCCGTCAACGCCGGCCAGGTGGTGGAGGCCTCGCTCGGCTACTTCATCAACCCGCTGGTCACCATCGCCATGGGCGTCCTGCTGCTGAAGGAGCGGCTGCGGCCCGCGCAATGGGCGGCGGTGGGCACCGGCTTCGCGGCGGTGGTGGTCCTGGCGGTGGGGTACGGCCGGCCACCGTGGATCTCCCTGATCCTCGCGTTCTCGTTCGCCGTCTACGGCCTGGTGAAGAAGAAGGTCAACATCGGCGGCCTGGAGTCGCTGGCGGCGGAGACCGCCGTCCAGTTCCTGCCGGCGCTGGCGTACCTGCTGTGGCTGGCCTCCCAGGGCTCGGCCCACTTCGGTACGGAGGGGGCGGGCCACGCGGCGCTGCTCGCCGCGACGGGCGTGGTCACCGCCGTGCCGCTGGTGTGCTTCGGCGCGGCGGCGATCCGGGTGCCGCTGTCGACGCTGGGGCTGCTGCAGTACCTGGCGCCCGTGTTCCAGTTCCTGCTCGGTGTCGTCTACTTCCACGAGGCGATGCCGCCCGAGCGCTGGGCGGGCTTCTCGCTGGTCTGGCTGGCCCTGTCGATCCTGACGTGGGACGCGCTGCGGACGTCACGGCGTACGAGGGCGGAGGCGGCGGCCCTGCGCCTGGCAGCAGCGGGGACGGAGCCCGGGGCGGCAGTGGCAGGCGGCGGTACGGTCCGGCCGGCGGACCAACCCGTGGACCAGCCCGGGGCCGGGCCGGTGGACCGGTCGACGAACCGGCCCGGGGGCGGGGCTCCCGGGGATCTGTCGGCCACCGGCACCCCGAAGGCCTAGGGCCGCAGCGCCTCCTCCACCCGTCGCATGACGCCCTGCCAGTGGGTACGGCGCTGCTCACGTTCCTCCGCGCTCGTGAGGTGCTCCTGGTGGAAACGGAGGACGGCCCTCCCCGGGCCGGCCTCGGAGACGGCGACCTGAACCGTGCTCCCGCCGTAGGTGAGGCGCACCCGGTCGCCGGGCCGGTAGCTGCGCACCTCGCCGGTGACCCCGTCGACCGTCTCGTACGCCGCGCCCTTCTCCGTGGGCAGCCCGCCCTTCGCGCCGCCGAGCCAGAGCGCGACGCCTTCCGGACTCGCGATGAAGTCCCATACGGTGCCGGCCGGCAGCGGCAGGGTCTTCGACACACCGATCTCCCAGCCCGCGTCGCGGGTCAGTCCTGTGGGCATCACGCTTCTCCTTCCGTCTGGGTACGGGCGCGGTGGGCCCGGACCTTGTGGCGGTTGCCGCACCGTTCCATCGCGCACCAGCGGCGGCGGCCGGGGCGGGACGTGTCGACGAAGAGCAGGTAGCAGTCGTGGGCACCGCATTCGCGGATCCGGCCCGCGGCCGCGTACGGGCCGGTGAACAGGTCGATCGCGTCCCGGGCGATCGTCGACACCAGCCCCGCCACGCTCGCGCCGGGCGCCCACGCCCGCCGCCCGGTCGCTGTCATGCGCACGGCCAGCGGTGGTACGGCCGCCGCGGCGTTCACCACGGCGAGATCGGGCGCCGGGGCAGTGCGCCCGTGCGCCCGGGCGGCAGTGAGCCCGTGCAGGGCGTCGCGCACGCCCCTTACCGCCGCGAGGTCCGCCTCGCCGATGGGCGGCAGCCGCAGGCCCGGTGGGTCGAGGCGGCTGGCCGCCACCCAGTCGAGGAGCCCGGCGGGGGTGTCGAGCACCTCGAACCGGGCGAGTGGGCCGGGACCGCCGGTGAGCAGCAACTCCAGGCACAGCGCGCCGGGATCGAAGCGGAACGAACCGCCATCCGGCGGGTGCAGGGTCATGCCTCTTGCGGACGCACTCACGTAACCAATATAAGTGGTTACATGACACCGCTCCAGTGGAAGCTCGTGATCGACGCGGCCGACCCGCACCCCCAGGCCGACTTCTGGGCCGAGGCCCTGGGCTACCTGGTCGAGGACAACAGCGCCCACATCGACCGGCTGATGGGCCTCGGGTACGTGACGGAGGCGGACACCGTCGAAGCGCACGGCCGACGTGCGTTTCGCGATCTGGTCGCCGTCCGGCATCCGGACGACCCGTACGACGAGCAGACCGGCACCGGCCTCGGCAGGCGGGTGCTCTTCCAGCGCGTACCGGAGCCGAAGACCGGGAAGAACCGGCTCCACCTCGACCTGCACGCCCCGCCCGGCCGGCGGGAGGCGGAAGTGACGCGGCTGGAGGCGCTGGGCGCGGCCGTGCTGCGCCACGTCAAGGAGCCGGGCGGCGAATGGACCGTCATGGCGGATCCGGAGGGCAACGAGTTCTGCGTGCAGTAGGCACGGCACCCACCGCGCCCACCACGCCCGGCCCCGGCGGCGCCTACCGCACCGCACCCCCGCCCGGCGGCGCCCACCGCCGGCGCGCCTACCGCTCGTCGCCCTCCTCCCAGCGGAAGCCGCTCAGGCCGACCTCCTCGGCCCCTTCGTCCCCCGCGGGACGAGGGGCCCTTCGCCGCTGCCAGAGCGTGAAGCCGCCGATCACCACGGCGCACAGGCAGAGCATCACGAAGGCGAAGTTGGCCGCGATGTGCGCTGCGTACACGATCAGCGCGTCGAGGACGTAGAAGAGAGCCGCTTCGAGGTTCACGCCCGGCTCACCTCCGATCACCCTTCCCCGGCCCCATGGGGGGCCGCCGCGTTCCGCGGGACCCGAAAAGGACGACGAGGGCGAGGACGGCGAGCAGCCCGAGCGTCGCCGCCAGCACCTCGATGGTGCCCCACGCCGTGAAGCGCTCCCAGATGCCCGGCAGTTCACCCGGGCCGTGCGCGTAATGCCCCATGGGGGCAGCATGCCCTGCCGAGGAGGGAACGAGGGGGGCCGTGGCCGAAAGGGCATGTGGCGGTGTTCATTCCGCGACCACTTCGACGACAGAACGGTCCGATATACGAACGCTCGTGACCGGATTATGCCCTTGACGGTAAGTCAAACTCTCGTTGAACATTCAGCACGCACATCGCACGAGAAGCTCCATCAGCTTCACCAGCTCCAACGCCCCGCGCCCCAAGGCCGCGGGGCGTCTCGCACGTTCCGTCCCATCCCCGTACGGAATCCGGAGCCCCCACATGAACGTCTCCGCGCACCACCGCATACCCAGACGCACCGCCGCAGCCGCCGCGCTCGTCGTCGCCGGCCTCCTGGCCACCGCCGTCCCGGCAGCCACAGCGGCCCCCGCCGCACCCACCACCCCGTCAGCCGCAGCCCCCGCCGCACCCACCGCGACCGCCGCCGCGCCCGACATACCGGTCGCCAACGTCAAGGCGCACCTCACCCAGTTCCAGTCGATAGCCGGCGCCAACGGCGGCAACCGCGCCCACGGCCGCCCCGGCTACAAGGCGTCGATCGACTACGTGAAGGCCAAGCTGGACGCCGCCGGATTCGCCACCACCGTTCAGCAGTTCACGTACAACGGCACCACCGGCTACAACCTCATTGCCGACTGGCCCGGCGGCGACACGAACCAGGTCGTCATGGCCGGTGCCCACCTCGACTCGGTCTCCTCCGGTGCCGGCATCAACGACAACGGCTCCGGCTCCGCCGCCGTCCTGGAGACCGCGCTCGCCGTCTCCCGCGCCCAGCTCAAGCCCGCCAAGCACCTCCGCTTCGCGTGGTGGGGCGCGGAGGAGCTCGGCCTGGTCGGCTCCAAGTACTACGTCAACAACCTGCCGACGACAGAGCGTTCCAAGGTCAAGGGCTACCTCAACTTCGACATGATCGGGTCGCCGAACCCCGGCTACTTCGTCTACGACGACGACCCGACCATCGAGAAGACCTTCAAGGACTTCTTCGCCGGCCTCGGCGTCCCGACCGAGATCGAGACGGAGGGCGACGGCCGCTCCGACCACGCCTCGTTCAAGAACGTCGGCATCCCGGTCGGCGGTCTGTTCACCGGCGCGAGCCGTACGAAGACCAGCGCCCAGGCGCAGAAGTGGGGCGGTACGGCCGGTCAGGCCTTCGACCGCTGCTACCACTCCTCGTGCGACACCACGTCCAACATCAACGACACCGCACTCGACCGGAACAGCGACGCGGTGGCGCACGCCATCTGGACGCTGTCCGCCGGTACGACGGAGCCGCCGACCGGCGACACGTACGAGAACACCGCGGACGTCACCATTCCCGACAACGGCGCCGCCGTGACGTCCACGGTCACCGTCTCCGGCCGCTCCGGCAACGCCCCGGCCGCGCTCAAGGCGGGCGTCGACATCGTCCACACCTGGCGCGGCGACCTGGTCGTCGACCTGGTGGCACCCGACGGCACGGCGTACCGGCTCAAGAACTCCAGCGGCAACGACTCGGCCGACAACGTCCAGACCACCTACACGGTCGACGCGTCGAGCGAGGCGGCTAACGGCGCCTGGAAGCTGCGCGTGCAGGACGTGGCGGCCCAGGACACGGGCTACATCAACGCGTTCCGCCTCACGTTCTGAGCCGACCGAACGACCGCGTGCCCCGCCCGGAGAACCGCCCCGAGCGGGGCACGTCCACGGGGTCCGTCACTTCTTGCCGTTTGCCGCGTCGACCAGGGCCTCCGGGGTCACCGCGCCCACGTAGACCTTGCCGTCGTCGGTCAGCAGGGCGTTGACCAGACGGGTCTTGAAGACGGTGCCGGAGCCGAACTTCCCGGTCACCTTGTCGCCCAGCGCGTCCAGGAACTTCTGCGCCTCCGCCGGGGCCTCGGACGGAATGCCGCCCGCCGGGCCGGTGAGCCGGGCGATGGAGGTCCAGCCCTCGCCTATGACGTTCAGGTCCTCCATGCCCGGGAATTCCTCGGGGGCGGCCGACTCGCCGTGCGAGGGAGCCTCGGCCGGCGCCTCCGTCACCTTCGCGCCCTTCGGCGGCGCGAAGTCGAACGTCGACGCGGCCGGCTTGCCGAAGTCCACCTTCGTGAAGCCCGCGTCGATCGCCGCCTTGCCGCCCCCGCTCGGGGTGAGCGTGAACTTCAGCGGTACGCCGTTGTCCGCGTCCACCGCGATCTTGATCGAACCGATCGTCGAGCCGCTCTGCTTCGGCTTGATGACCAGCTGGTACGCGTCGCGCCCGGCGATCCGCGCCGTACCGTCGACCGTCACCGACGTCGTGTCGTCGACGGCCTTCAGCGCCTCGGCCGCGAGGTCCTTCGGGGTGGCCGGAAGCCCGGGCTCGGCGTCGTCCCGCGAACCGCGCTCGGTCGAGTGGACCGCCTCCTTGGACGCGCCGTCGTACGCCCACACATCGTCCCCGTTGCGTACGAGGCTGTACTCGCCGGAGGCGTCGTCCACGACGGTCAGCCGCTGCTTGTCCGGCCCGTCCGCCGCCACGCGCAGGGTGTGCGTGCCCGAGGCGAACTCCATCAGCTTCCCGACGCCCTCGCCGCCGCCCCCGAGGTCTCCCCCGAGCCCGGCCAGCGACGGAAGCCCCAGGTCCGCCGTCACCTTCACCGTGCCGGACAGCCGCTGGACGTCCGACGCGGCGATCTTCTCCACCAGGTGCTGTGCCGTGATCTCCGGCAGTTCGGGGTCCCCGGATGCCGCGAGCGCCGGGACGAGCCCGATCGTCGCCGCCGCCACCCCCGCCACCGCGACCGGGACCGCGTACCGTGCCGTCTTCCGGCGCCCGGTGCTGTCGTTCGGTGCCATGTGTGCCTACCTCCGTGGTCAGCGATCCATCTGTATCCATCTGACCAAGGCGGCACCCCCCGGGGCGTCAGCCCCCCGGCTCAACTTCCGTACTGCTCAGGGATGACACGACCCCCGAGTCCCCTAGCCCGCGCGGTGCACCACCAGGTCGCACAGCTCCTCCAGCGCGGCCTTCGCGTAGCAGTCCGGCAGCGGCGCCAGCGTCGCGCGCGCGTCCTGGGCGTACCGGATGGTGTCCCGCCGCGCCTGCTCCAGCGCGGGATGGACGCGCAGCCGCCGCAGCGCCTCCGCGTGCCGGGCGTCGTCCGTCAGGTCGCTGTCCAGCAGCGCGACCAGCTGCTGGTCCTCCGCCGCGCCGCCCGAGGCCGCCTGGGCACGCAGGTGCAGCACCGGCAGCGTGGGGATGCCCTCCCGCAGGTCGGTCCCCGGTGTCTTGCCCGACTCGTGGGAGTCGGAAGCGATGTCCAGGACGTCGTCGGCGAGCTGGAAGGCGACGCCGAGCCGCTCGCCGTACTGCGTGAGGATGTCCACGGTCCGCTCGTCGGCGCCCGACATCATCGCGCCGAAGCGCCCCGAGACGGCGATCAGCGAGCCGGTCTTGCCGGCGATGACGTCCAGGTAGTGCTCGACCGGGTCACGTCCGTCCCGCGGGCCGGCCGTCTCCAGGATCTGTCCGGTGACCAGGCGTTCGAAGGCCTCCGCCTGGATGCGTACGGCCTCGGGGCCGAGGTCCGCCAGGATGTGCGAGGCGCGCGCGAAGAGGAAGTCACCCGTCAGGACGGCCACCGAGTTGCCCCAGCGGGCGTTGGCGCTGTCCACCCCCCGGCGTACGTCGGCCTCGTCCATGACGTCGTCGTGGTAGAGGGTCGCGAGGTGGGTGAGTTCGACGACGACGGCAGAGGGCACGACGCCCGGGGCGTGCGGGTCGCCGAACTGGGCGGAGAGCATCACCAGCAGCGGGCGGAAGCGCTTGCCCCCGGCCCGTACCAGGTGCTGTGCCGCCTCCGTGATGAACGGCACGTCGCTCTTGGTGGCATCGAGGAGCCCTGCCTCGACGGCCGCCAATCCGGTCTGGACATCGGCCTCAAGAGCCTGGTCCCGCACGCTCAGCCCGAACGGCCCGACTGCGGTCACGAGGGGGTCTCCTGTCTGCTGACGATCACACGGATTGTCGATGTGTCGCTGGATTCACTCAAGTCAGCGTATCCGGTCCCCTTTCGATCACCGTGGGCGCCTTCCACCCTCCCCCGGTATGTTCAAGAACAGCTCATATGATCAGATGCAGCCCATTTGCCCCTAACGGCAGAAGACGTCCGACAAAGACAGAGAAAGCCCACCGAAACCCGGAGCACACCGACGAGACGGGTCCCGAGGCCCCATGAAGATCCGCACCTCCTTCCCGTACGAGACGACCCACGAGGACGTCCGCATCCCCCTGACGGACGGAACGAGGCTCTACGCCCGCGTCTGGCGCCCCCTCACCGACGATCCCGTCCCGGTCCTCCTCGAATACGACCCGTGCCGGCTGACCGACGGGGCCGCTCCCCGGGACCGGCAACGTCATCCCTGGTACGCGGGCCACGGCTACGCCTCGGTACGGGTCGACGTGCGCGGACACGGCAACAGCGAAGGGGTGCCGGTCGACCCGTGCTCCGGGGCCGAGCCCGCCGACGGCGCCGAGGTGATCGACTGGCTCGCCGCCCAGCCGTGGTGCACGGGCCGCGTCGGCATGTTCGGCATCGGCCGGGGCGGCTCGACCGCGCTCCGGATCGCCGCCCTCGCACCCGGGCCGCTCCAGGCGGTCGTCGCCGTCTGCGCCACCGACGACGGGTACGACACGGGGGTGCACTACCTGGGCGGCTCGCTCCTCGCCGCGGGCACGCACGCCCGGGCGGCCGCCCTGCTCGCCTTCGCCGCCCGCCCGCCGGATCCGCTCTACGCCGGTGACGCCTGGCGCGACATGTGGCTCACGCGCCTCGAAGCGCTGGAGCCGCCCGTCCACACCTGGCTCGCCCACCGGACCCGCGACGACTACTGGCGGGCCGGCAGCGTCCGTGACCACTACGGCGCCGTCCGGGCGGCCGTCCTCGCGGTGGGCGGCTGGCACGACCCGTACCGCGACACCGTCCTCCGGCTGGTCGAGCACCTGCCGGGCGACCGGGTCCGGGGGATCATCGGGCCCTGGCCGCACCAGTACCCGGACCGGGAGCGGCCGCCCGGCCCGGCGATCGGGTTCCTCCAGGAGACGCTCCGCTGGTGGGACCACCACCTCAAGGACGAGCCCACCGGCATCATGTCCGAGCCCCTCCTCCGCTCCTGGCTCAGCACGCCGCACCCGCCCACGACCGTCCCGCCCGAACTCCCCGGCCGCTGGGTCGGCGACGCCGACTGGCCGTCCCCGAACGTCACGCCCGTCACGTACGCCCTCCAGGGCCCGCCCGTCCTCGTCCGCTCCCCGCAGCACACGGGCCTGGACGCCGGCCGACTCCTCCCCTCCGGCCACGACGCCGACCTGCCGCCCGACCAGCGGGCCGAGGACGCCCACTCGGCCTGCTTCGACTTTCCCGTCCCACCGGACGGCCCGCCCGTCGAGATCCTCGGTCGCCCCCGCGTCACCCTCACCCTGCGCACGGACGCGCCCGCCGGCCAGGTCGTCGCCCGCCTCTGCGACGTCGCCCCGGACGGCACGTCCACCCTGGTCACGCGCGGTGCGCTCAGCCTCGCCCACACGGAGAAGGAGCACGCCGAGAAACGGCCGGCCGAGGAGTACGTCTTCGACCTCAACGGCATCGGCCACACCTTCCCGCCCGGCCACCGCGTACGGCTCGCGGTCTCCTCCGCGTACTGGCCCTGGATCTGGCCCGCCCCGCACACCGCCGGGTTCACCCTCGTCCCCGACGCCTGCGCCCTCCTGCTCCCCGTCCGCCGGCACACCGCCGACGCCCTCGTGTTCGACACCCCCGAACAGGCCGAGCCCCTCGGCGTCACCGTCCCCACCACCCTCGACGAGACCGCGGCCCACCGCCCCGAGCGCCTGATCGTCCGCGACGTCGCCAAGGGCGAATGGCGCCTCGAGGACGCCCCCCGCCATGACGGCACGCGCGCCTACCCGGACGGTCTGGAGATCACCGAGGACGCGAGGGAGACCTTCACCATCGACGAACGGGACCCGCTGTCCGCCCGCGCCCGCTCCGAGTGGAAGGTGCGTCTGCATCGCCCCGACATGCCCTGGAACGTCACCGTGGACACCCGCTCGGAGATCACGTGCGACGCCACCCACTTCTTCACCTCCGACGAGGTGATCTGCGCGGAAGGCTCGGAGGTCCTCTTCCACCACACCTGGGAGAAGCGCGTTGCCCGTCGGACGGGCTGATCTAACGTGTCCCCCACACACGTGGAAAGCGAGGCAAGCACCGATGCCCGAGCAGAGCCCGCTCGACCTGACCGAAGGCGACCCCTTCGGCCCGCACAACCTTCCGTACGGCGTCTTCACCACCGCCGACGAGCCCGGCCGCCGCCGGCTCGGCGTCCGCATCGGCGACCACGTCCTGGACGCGGGGGCGGCGGCACACGCGCTGGGCTCGCCGTACGCGGCGCTGCTGGACCGGCCGAGCCTGAACCCGCTGCTCGCCGCCGGCCGTACCGCCTGGCGCGACGTCCGCCGGGCGCTCACCGCGTGGCTGACGGTCCCGGCCCACCGCCCGGCCATAGAACCGCTGCTGCACCCCCTGCCCACGGTGACGCTCCACCTGCCGTACGAGGTCGCGGACTACGTCGACTTCTACGCCTCCGAGCACCACGCCGCCAACGTCGGCAAGATCTTCCGCCCGGACGGGGAACCGCTCACGCCGAACTGGAAGCACCTGCCGATCGGCTACCACGGCCGCTCCGGCACGGTCGTCGTCTCCGGCACGAACATCGTCCGCCCCAGCGGGCAGCGCAAGGCGCCCACGGACGCCGCCCCCGTCTTCGGCCCGTCCGTCAAGCTGGACATCGAGGCGGAGGTCGGATTCCTCGTCGGCACCCCCTCCGAACTCGGCCGGCCCGTCCCCCTCGCCGCCTTCCGCGACCACGTCTTCGGCCTGACGCTGCTCAACGACTGGTCGGCGCGGGACATCCAGGCGTGGGAGTACGTCCCCCTCGGCCCCTTCCTGGGCAAGTCCTTCGCCACCTCCGTATCCCCCTGGGTGACCCCGCTGGAGGCCCTGGACGCCGCCCGTGTGGCGCCACCCGCCCGGGACTTCCCCCTCCTGCCCTACCTGGACGACAGCTCCGACGAGGAGCCGGGCGGCTTCGACCTCCACATCACGGTGCGAATCAACGGCGAGACGGTCTCGGAACCTCCCTTCTCGGCCATGTACTGGACGGCCGCCCAGCAGCTGGCCCACATGACCGTCAACGGCGCCTCCCTCCGTACGGGCGACCTCTTCGGCTCCGGCACGGTCAGCGGTCCGGAGGTCCACCAGCGCGGCTCGCTCCTGGAGCTCACCTGGAACGGCCAGGAACCGCTGGAACTGTCCACCGGCAAGCGGACGTTCCTGGAGGACGGCGACGAGGTGACCCTCACGGCCTGGGCCCCGGGGCCGGACGGCACGAAGGTGGGCCTCGGCGAGGTGACGGGCCGGATCGTTTCCGCGCACTGACCGGCGCGGCACGCGTACGCCGCGGGGCGGGCCACCCGGAAGGGCACCCGCCCCGCCCGCCGCGGGTCCGCCGAACAGCCCACCGGGCATGCGCGGCCGCGCCCGGAAGCCCAGGCTGACCAGTGGGCAGCGGGGGGAGCCCCGTCCCGATCCCCCCGACCCCTGGAGCAGCCGCATGCACCCCCGCCCGCTCGTTCCCGCGCTCGCCCTCACCGCCCTCGCCTCCCTCTCCCTGGGCATCGCCCCCGCCCCGGCCGCGGACGACGACAGTGCCCGCGCGGACCTGCTCAAGGCCTACCGCGCGACGGTGAAGTACCAGTCCGTGGAGCGTGCCGTCGCCGATGGCTACAAGCCCATGCGCGGCTGCATCGCCAGGCCCGAGGGCGGCATGGGTTACCACTACGTCAACAAGGCCCTCAACAACTCCACCGACCCGGCCAAGCCGTCCGCGTTGATGTACGAGGACACAAAGCGCGGCAAGCGGCTGATCGGCATCGAGTTCTTCGTCGAGGACCGCGACCAGAACGTCTCGACGGACGACGACCGCCCGGCCATGTTCGGGCAGCCGTTCCTGGGGCCGACCGCCGGCGTCGAGGCGGGCGTACCGGTCCACTACGACCTGCACGTCTGGCTCTACAAGCACAACCCGAAGGGCATGTTCACCGAGTGGAACCCGAGGGTGCGCTGCCCCGGGAAGGCGTGAGGGATCAGCCCATGGGGCTCTCCTGGCGGGCAGGTGGACGCCTGTCGTCGCAGGGTGGTCCCTGCGGGCCGGCGGCCCGCCCCCAGACCCTCACCCCCGCGCCTCCCTCTCCCCTGGAGCACGCCATGACCCCCAGACCGCTCATAGCCGCCCTCGGTCTCACGGCTCTCGCGTCACTCACACTGGGCGCCGCCCCACCCGCCCCGGCCGGCCCCGCCGCCCCGCCCGCCGGCGACAAGAGCCGCCAGGCCCAGCTGGCCAGGGCCTACAAGGCCACGGAGAAGTACCGGGACGAAGCCCGTGCCATCAGGGACGGCTACGTACGCACGGACGACTGCGTCGCCTCGTCCGAAGGCGGTATGGGCTACCACTACGTGAAGGAAGCCCACGTCAACTCCACCGACCCGGCCAAGCCCGCCGCCCTGGTCGACGAGCCGGGGCCCGGCGGCAAGCGGCGGCTCGTCGCCGTGGAGTACGTCACCATCGACCGCGACCAGGACCTGGCGACGGACCCGGACCGCCCGAGGATGTTCGGCCGGGGCCTCAACGGGCCGATGGCCGGTCATGCGCCCGGCATGCCGAACCACTACGACCTGCACATCTGGTTCTTCAAGAAGAACCCGAAGGGCCTGATGGCGGACTGGAACCCCACGGTCCACTGCCCCACGGCGGACTAACCGGCACACACGCCTGCGGCGGGGCGCCCCATGGCACCCCGCCGCACGCCCGGCCGGTTTCCGTCAGCGGACGAAGACTCCCGCCTGCCCCGCCAGATCGAGGAAGTACTGCGGCGCCACGCCCAGGACCAGCGTGACCGCGACACCGACACCGATCGTCGTCATCGTCAGGGGTGACGGCACGGCGACCGTCGGCCCTTCCGGCTTCGGTTCACTGAAGAACATCAGCACGATGACCCGGATGTAGAAGAACGCGGCGATGGCGGACGAGATGACACCGACCACCACCAGCGCCCCGGCGCCGCCCTCGGCCGCCGCCTTGAAGACGGCGAACTTGCCGGAGAACCCGGAGGTCAGCGGGATTCCGGCGAAGGCCAGCAGGAACACCGCGAACACGGCCGCGACGAGCGGTGAACGCCGCCCGAGCCCGGCCCACTTGGACAGGTGCGTCGCCTCGCCACCGGCGTCCCGGACCAGGGTGACGACGGCGAAGGCGCCCACCGTCACGAACGAGTACGCGCCCAGGTAGAAGAGCACCGACGAGACACCGTCCGGTGTCGCCGCGATGACACCGGCGAGGATGAACCCGGCGTGGGCGATCGACGAGTACGCGAGCAGCCGCTTGATGTCGGTCTGGGTGATCGCGACGATCGCGCCGGCGAGCATGGTGACGATGGCGACGCCCCACATGACGGGCCGCCAGTCCCAGCGCAGGCCGGGGAGCACCACATACAGCAGCCGCAGCATCGCGCCGAACGCGGCGACCTTGGTGGCGGCCGCCATGAAGCCGGTGACCGGCGTCGGGGCGCCCTGGTACACGTCCGGGGTCCACATGTGGAACGGCACCGCGCCGACCTTGAACAGCAGTCCCATCAGCACCATCGCGAAGCCGATGAGCAGCAGCACGTCGTTGCCCATGGTCTGGGCGAGCGCCGGGGTGACCGCGGTCACCGACCCGTCCACCACATCGGCGATGCGCGCGTACGACACGGAGCCCGCGTACCCGTACAGCAGGGCGATGCCGAACAGCAGGAACGCCGACGAGAAGGCGCCCAGCAGGAAGTACTTCACGGCGGCTTCCTGCGACATCAGCCGCTTGCGGCGGGCGACCGCGCACAGCAGGTACAGCGGCAGGGAGAAGACCTCCAGCGCGATGAACAGCGTCAGCAGGTCGTTGGCCGCGGGGAAGACGAGCATCCCGCCCACCGCGAACAGCACCAGCGGGAAGACCTCGGTCGTCGTGAAACCGGCCCTGACGGCGGCCTTCTCGTGGTCGCTGCCCGGTACGGCGGCGGCCTCGGCGGCGAACGAGTCGACCCGGTGGCCGTGGTGCGCCGGGTCGAGCCGCCGCTCGGCGAAGGTGAAGACGGCGACCAGCGAGGTCAGCAGGATGGTCCCCTGGAGGAACAGTGCGGGCCCGTCCACCGCGATGGCGCCCATCGCGGCGATGCCGGCCTTGGTGGTGGCGTGCCCGCCGGCCGCGAGGGCGACGACCGCCGCGAAGGCGGCGGCCAGCGCCACGACGGTCAGGAACACCTGCGCGTAGTAGCGGGCCCGACGCGGTACGAAGGCCTCCAGCAGGATGCCCACCACGGCGGCGCCCACCACGATCAGCGTGGGTGCCAGCTGGGCGTACTCGATGGCCGGGGCCCCGATCTTGTCGGCGGTGGCCGGTTCGGCCGCCGTCGTCCACAGGCTGTGGACAGCCACTGCGGCTGTAGCGCTCACTTGGCCGCCTCCACTTCCGGTTGCGGGTCCTTCTGCTGTACGTCGGACATGGTGTGCCGCACCGCCGGGTCGACGATCTCGGTCAGCGGCTTGGGATAGACGCCCAGGAGGAGCAGCAGGGCGATCAGCGGGGCGACGACCACCAGCTCACGCGCCTTGAGGTCGGGCATCGCCCGCACCTCCTCCTTCACCGGCCCCGTCATCGTCCGCTGGTAGAGCACCAGCGTGTAGAGCGCCGCCAGCACGATGCCGAAGGTCGCGATGACCCCCGCCACCGGGTACCGGGCGAACGTGCCCACCAAGACCAGGAATTCGGAGACGAACGGCGCGAGGCCGGGGAGCGACAGGGTGGCCAGACCGCCCACCAGGAAGGTCCCGGCGAGCACCGGCGCCACCTTCTGCACACCGCCGTAGTCGGCGATGAGCCGCGAGCCCCGCCGCGAGATCAGGAACCCGGCCACCAGCATCAGCGCGGCCGTCGAAATGCCGTGGTTGACCATGTAGAGGGTGGCCCCGGACTGGCCCTGACTGGTCATCGCGAAGATGCCCATGATGATGAAGCCGAAGTGGGAGATCGACGCGTAGGCGACCAGCCGCTTGATGTCCCGCTGGCCGACCGCGAGCAGCGCCCCGTAGACGATGCTGATCAGTGCCAGGACGATGATCGCGGGCGTGGCCCACTTCGACGCCTCCGGGAAGAGCTGGAGGCAGAAGCGGAGCATGGCGAAGGTGCCGACCTTGTCGACCACCGCCGTGATGAGCACCGCGACCGGCGCGGTCGCCTCACCCATCGCGTTGGGCAGCCAGGTGTGCAGCGGCCACAGCGGGGCCTTCACCGCGAAGGCGAAGAAGAACCCGAGGAACAGCAGCCGCTCGGTGTTGGTCGCCATCTCCAACTCGCCGCTCGCCCGCGCCTGTGCGATCTCCGTGAGGGAGAAGTTCCCGGCGACGACGTACAGCCCGATGACGGCGGCCAGCATGATGAGCCCGCCGACCAGGTTGTAGAGCAGGAACTTCACCGCGGCGTACGACCGCTGGGTCGCCGCCGCCGCGTCACCACCGGCGTGCGCCCGGTCCCCGAAGCCACCGATGAGGAAGTACATCGGGATGAGCATGGCTTCGAAGAGGATGTAGAAGAGGAAGACGTCGGTGGCCTCGAAGGAGAGGATCACCATCGCCTCGACCATCAGGATCAGGGCGAAGAAGCCCTGCGTCGGCCGCCACCGCTTCGACCGGGTCTCCAGGGGGTCGGCGTCGTGCCAGCCGGCCAGGATGATGAACGGGATCAGCAGCGCGGTGAGCGCGATGAGCGCCACGCCGATGCCGTCCACGCCCAGTTCGTACCGCACGCCGAAGTCCGCGATCCAGGCGTGGGACTCGGTGAGCTGGTAGCGCTCGCCGCCGGGGTCGAACCGGACGGCCACGAGCGCGGCCAGGACCAGCGTGGCCAGCGAGACCAGCAGCGCCAGCCACTTGGCGGCCGTGCGGCGCGCGGCCGGGACGGCGGCGGTGAGGATCGCGCCGACGGCCGGCACGGCCGCCGTCACCGTCAGGAGGGGGAACCCCGCGTTCACTACGTCCGACATCGCGGTCACACTCCCCTCATCAGCAGGGTCGCGGCGATCAGCACCGCCGTACCTCCGAACATCGAGACCGCGTAGGAGCGGGCGAAGCCGTTCTGCAGCTTGCGCAGCCGGCCGGACAGTCCGCCGACCGAGGCGGCGGTGCCGTTGACCACCCCGTCGACCAGGGTGTGGTCCATGTACACCAGCGAGCGGGTGAGGTGCTCGCCGCCGCGGACCAGGACGATGTGGTTGAAGTCGTCCTGGAGCAGGTCGCGCCGGGCGGCCCGGGTGAGCAGCGAGCCGCGCGGGGCCACGACCGGTACGGGGCGGCGGCCGTACTGCGCGTACGCGATGCCGACACCGATCAGCAGGACGACGACCGTGGAGGCGGTCACCGCGCCCGCGCTGATGGGCGGGTGCCCGTGCTCGAACTCGGTGACGGGCTTGAGCCAGTTGACGAACGCGCTGTTCAGCGAGAAGAGCGCGCCCGCGAAGACCGATCCGAAGGCCAGCAGGATCATCGGGATCGTCATGGACTTCGGCGACTCGTGCGGATGCGGCATCTCGCCGGGGTGGACCTCGATGCCGGGCTCGACACCGGGCGCCGTGTCCGGGTCGGGGGCGGGCTGCCAGCGCTTCTCACCGAAGAACGTCATCAGCATCACGCGGGTCATGTAGTACGCGGTGATGCCCGCGCCCAGCAGGGCGACCCCACCGAGGATCCAGCCCTCGGTGCCGCCCTTGGCGAAGGCCGCCTCGATGATCTTGTCCTTGGACCAGAAGCCGGAGAGCCCCGGGAAGCCGATGATCGCCAGGTACCCGAGTCCGAAGGTCACGAAGGTGACCGGCATGTACTTCCGAAGCCCGCCGTACTTCCTCATGTCGACCTCGTCGTTCATGCCGTGCATGACCGAACCGGCGCCGAGGAACAGCCCGGCCTTGAAGAAGCCGTGCGTCACCAGGTGCATGATCGCGAAGGCGTACCCGATCGGGCCGAGTCCGGCCGCCAGGATCATGTAGCCGATCTGCGACATCGTCGAACCGGCCAGCGCCTTCTTGATGTCGTCCTTGGCGCAACCGACGATCGCACCGAAGAGCAGCGTGACCGCGCCGACCACCACGACCGCCAGCTGCGCGTCCGGGGCGGCGTTGAAGATGGCGCCCGACCTGGTGATCAGGTACACGCCCGCGGTCACCATCGTGGCGGCGTGGATCAGGGCCGAGACCGGGGTCGGGCCCTCCATCGCGTCACCGAGCCAGGACTGCAGCGGTACCTGCGCCGACTTGCCGCACGCGGCGAGCAGCAGCATCAGCCCGATGGCCGTCAGCATGCCCTCGCTCGTCTCCCCCGTCGCCGCCAGCACCGGCCCGAAGGTGAACGTCCCGAAGGTGGTGAACATCAGCATGATGGCGATGGACAGGCCCATGTCGCCGACCCGGTTGACCAGGAAGGCCTTCTTCGCGGCGGTGGCCGCGCTGGGCTTGTGCTGCCAGAAACCGATCAGGAGGTACGAGGCGAGGCCGACGCCCTCCCAGCCGAAGTACAGCAGCAGGTAGTTGTCGGCGAGGACCAGCAGCAGCATCGCCGCGAGGAACAGGTTCAGGTAGCCGAAGAAGCGGCGCCTGCGCTCGTCGTGCGCCATGTACCCGATCGAGTACACATGGATGAGCGTGCCGACACCGGTGATGAGCAGGACGAACGTCATCGACAGCTGGTCGAGCTGGAAGGCGATGTCCGCCCGGAAGCTCTCCACCGGCACCCAGCTGAACAGGTGCTGGTGCAGCGCCCGTTCCTCGGCGCCCCTGCCCAGCATGTCGAAGAAGAGCACCGCCCCGATGACGAAGGAGGCGGCGGCGAGCAGGGTGCCGAGCCAGTGCCCGGCCTTGTCCAGCCGCCGGCCGCCGCACAACAGGACGGCCGCTCCCAGCAGAGGCGCCGCGACGAGCAGCGCGATCAGATTCTCCACGATTCAGCCCCTTACAGCTTCATCAGGCTGGCGTCGTCGACCGAGGCCGAGTGGCGGGAACGGAACAGCGACACGATGATCGCGAGCCCGACCACGACCTCCGCGGCGGCGACGACCATCGTGAAGAAGGCGATGATCTGGCCGTCGAGATTGCCGTGCATACGGGAGAAGGCGACGAGCGCCAGGTTGCAGGCGTTGAGCATCAGCTCGATGCACATGAAGACGACGATCGCGTTCCGCCGGATCAGCACCCCGGCCGCACCGATGGTGAACAACAGGGCGGCCAGGTACAGGTAGTTGACCGGATTCACTGCGCCTTCTCCTCCTCACGGTCCTGGGGCTGCGACGCCTGCGGCTCCGACGGGCCGCGCCCCAGGCGCTCCTCCGCGCGCTGCTCCAGCGCCTTGAGGTCCTCCAGTGCCTGCCTCGACACATCGCGGATCTGGCCGCGTGCCCGCAGCGTCTTGTTGACCGTGAGCTCGGAGGGCGTGCCGTCGGGCAGCAGACCGGCGATGTCCACGGCGTTGTGCCGGGCGTAGACACCGGGCGCCGGCAGGGGCGGCAGGTGCTTCCCCTCCCGTACGCGCTGCTCGGAGAGTTCGCGCTGGGTACGGGCCGGCTCGGTGCGCTCCCGGTGCGTCAGCAGCATCGCGCCGACGGTCGCGGTGATCAGCAGCGCGCCGGTGATCTCGAAGGCGAAGACGTACGTGGTGAAGATCAGCGTCGCGATGCCCTCCACATTGCCGCCGGCGTTCGCCGTGCCGAGGCCTTCGAACGTGTCCAGCGAGGCCCGGCCGAGCCCGGCGACGAGGAGGATGCCGAAGCCCAGCCCGCAGGCGGCGGCCATCCAGCGCTGGCCCTTGAGGGTCTCCTTCAGCGAGTCGGCCGCGGTGACACCGACGAGCATCACGACGAAGAGGAAGAGCATCATGATCGCGCCGGTGTAGACGATGATCTGCACGACGCCCAGGAAGTACGCCCCGTTGGCGAGGTAGAACACCGCCAGGATGATCATGGTCGCGGCCAGGCTCAGCGCACTGTGCACGGCCTTCTTCATCAGGATCGTGGCCAGGGCGCCGATGACGGCGACGGTGCCCAGCACCCAGAACTGCACGGCCTCACCCGTGGAGGCCGCGGCGGCGAATGTGCTCATGCGCCGATCACCTTCTTCGACGCGGGCTCGCCCTCACCGAAGTCCGACGCGGCCTCCTGTGGCTGCTCACCCTTGCCGGCCGCCGCCTGCCGGACCGTGCCGGGCGCGGCCTCGGTGACCAGGCCCCGGTAATAGTCCTGTTCGGTCATGCCCGGGAAGATGGCGTGGGGCGTGTCGACCATGTTCTCCTCCAGACCCGCGAGGAGCTGCTCCTTCGTGTAGATCAGGTTCTCGCGGGAGCTGTCGGCCAGCTCGAACTCGTTCGTCATCGTCAGCGCCCGGGTGGGGCACGCCTCGATGCACAGACCGCACAGGATGCAGCGGGCGTAGTTGATCTGGTAGACGCGGCCGTACCGCTCGCCCGGCGAGTAGCGCTCCTCGTCCGTGTTGTCCGCGCCCTCCACGTAAATGGCGTCGGCCGGGCAGGCCCAGGCGCACAGCTCGCACCCGACGCACTTCTCCAGCCCGTCCGGATGCCGGTTGAGCTGGTGCCGGCCGTGGAAGCGCGGCGCCGTCGTCTTCTGCTGCTCCGGATACTGCTCGGTCAGCCGCTTCTTGAACATGGCCTTGAAGGTCACGCCGAAGCCGGCGACCGGATTCTGGAAGTTGCCCTCAGACACCGTCAGCCTCCTTTCCATCACGCTCAGTATCGGCGCCACCACTGACAATCAACTCGCGCTCGGAGCGCGGCCGTCGGCGGGGCACCGGCGGCAGGGTCTGTCCGGGCAGCGGCGGTACGGGGAATCCGCCGGCCATCGGGTCGAACTCGGCGGGCGGCGCTGCGGCCTCCGCCTCCTGCTTGGCCTTCTTGTCGCGGAAGATGTCGACGACGAAGGAGAGCAGCAGCACCGCGATGACCGCGCCCGCCACGTACAGCACGATCTCCTGGAAGTCGTAGTTCTCGTTGCGCAGCGCCCGCACGGTGGCGACCAGCATCAGCCAGACGACCGAGACGGGGATGAGGACCTTCCAGCCGAGCTTCATCAGCTGGTCGTAGCGGACGCGGGGCAGCGTGCCGCGCAGCCAGATGAAGAAGAACAGCAGCAGCTGGACCTTGACGACGAACCAGAGCATCGGCCACCAGCCGTGGTTCGCGCCCTCCCAGAAGGCGGAGATCGGATACGGGGCCCGCCAGCCGCCCAGGAACAGCGTCACCGACACCGCCGAGACGGTCACCATGTTCACGTACTCGGCGAGCATGAACATCGCGAACTTGATGGAGCTGTACTCGGTGTTGAAGCCGCCGACCAGGTCGCCCTCGGACTCGGGCATGTCGAAGGGGGCGCGGTTGGTCTCGCCGACCATCGTGACGATGTAGATGATGAAGGAGACCGGCAGCAGGATGATGTACCAGCGGTCCGCCTGCGCCTCGACGATCGCCGAGGTCGACATCGACCCGGAGTAGAGGAAGACGGACGCGAAGGCGGCGCCCATCGCGATCTCGTAGCTGATCATCTGCGCGCACGACCGCAGGCCGCCGAGGAGCGGGTAGGTCGACCCGGACGACCAGCCGGCCAGCACGATGCCGTAGATGCCGACGGAGGCGACCGCGAGGATGTAGAGCATCGCGATCGGAAGGTCGGTCAGCTGCATCGTGGTGCGCTGCCCGAAGATCGAGACCTCGTTGCCGGCGGGGCCGAAGGGGATCACCGCGATCGCCATGAACGCCGGGATCGCGGCGACGATCGGGGCGAGGACATAGACGACCTTGTCGGCCCGTTTGACGATCACGTCCTCCTTGAGCATCAGCTTGACGCCGTCCGCGAGGGACTGGAGGAGGCCCCAGGGGCCGTGCCGGTTGGGGCCGATGCGCAGCTGCATCCAGGCGACGACCTTGCGCTCCCACACGATGGAGAAGAGCACGGTCACCATCAGGAAGGCGAAGCAGAACACCGCCTTGATCGCCACGAGCCACCAGGGGTCGCGGCCGAACATGGACAGGTCTTCCGCTGCCAGGGTGTAGGGGATCATGCCTCCACCTCCGTGGGGGCCGCGGAGTTCGGGGTCGTCGGGGCGAGGCGGACCAGCCGGCCGGGGGCCGTGCCCATGGCGGACAGGACGCCGCCGGGGGTGGAGTTCAGCGGCAGCCAGACCACCCGGTCGGGCATGTCGGTCACCTTCAGGGGCAGTTCGACGGAGCCCGCCGGGCCGGTCACCGACACCGGGTCACCGTCCTTGACGCCGGTCTCCGCCGCCGTGGCCGCCGACAGGCGGGCCACCGAGGCGTGGCGGGTGCCCGCCAGGGCCTCGTCGCCCTCCTGGAGGAGGCCCAGGTCCAGCAGCATCCGGTGGCCGGCCAGCACGGCCTCGCCCTCGCCCGCGCGGGGCAGCGGCGCGGCGGACTCCACCGGGTCGCCCGCCCGCGTCCCGGCCCACGCACCGAGCCGGTCCATCTCGCGCCGTACGGCCTTCACGTCCGGCAGAGCGAAATGCACGTCCATCGTGTCGGCCAGCATGTGCAGCACCCGGGCGTCCGCCGGGGCGAGCGTGCGCGTCATGTGCTCCGGCTTCAGCGCGGCCTCGAACATCCGCACCCTGCCCTCCCAGTTGAGGAAGGTGCCGGGCTTCTCGGCGACCGCGGCCACCGGGAGGACCACGTCCGCCCGCTCGGTGACCTCACCCGGGCGCAGCTCCAGCGACACCACGAACGCCGCGTCGAGCGCCTCACGCGCGCGTGCCGGGTCGGGCAGGTCGGCGACCTCGACGCCCGCGACGAGCAGGGCTCCCAGCTCGCCGGTGGCCGCGGCCTCCACGATCTGGCCCGTGTCGCGGCCGTACCGGTGCGGCAGCTCGCGTACGCCCCAGGCGGCGGCGACCTCGTCACGCGCGCGTGGATCGGTCGCGGGCCGCCCGCCCGGCAGGAGCGAGGGGATCGCGCCCGCCCACAGCGCGCCGCGCTCACCGGCCCGGCGCGGGATCCACACCAGCTCCGCCCCCGTCGCCGTCGCGGCGCGCACGGCCGCGGTCAGCGCGCCCGGCACTCCCGCCAGCCGCTCACCGACCACGATCACCGCGCCGGGCTCCCGCAGCGCCTGCGCGGCGGCGGACCCGTCCGCGTCCAGCCCCGTCCCGGAGGCCAGGGCGTCCAGCCACTCGGCCTCCGTCCCGGGCGCGGCCGGCAGCAGTGTGCCGCCCGCCTTCTGGAGGCCCCTGGTCGCGTGGGAGGCGAGGGCGAAGGTCCGCTGTCCCTTCTTGCGCCACGCCTTGCGCAGCCGCAGGAAGACGCCCGGGGCCTCCTCCTCCGCCTCCAGCCCGGCGAGGAGCACCGCCGGGGCCTTCTCCAGGGAGGTGTACGTGACTCCTTGTCCTCCCCCGAGGTCCCGGCCACGGCCGGCGACCCGGGCGGCGAGGAAGTCGGCCTCCTCGCTGCTGTGCACCCGCGCGCGGAAGTCGATGTCGTTGGTGTCGAGGGCCACGCGCGCGAACTTGGCGTACGCGTACGCGTCCTCGACGGTCAGCCGCCCGCCGGTCAGGACCCCGGTGCGGCCCTTCACCAGCCCGCGTGCCGCCGCCTCCAGGGCCTCCGGCCAGGAAGCGGGCTCCAGCTCGCCCGTCGAGGCGCTGCGCACCAGGGGCGTGGTGAGCCGGTCACGCGCTTGCGCGTACCGGAACGCGAACCGTCCCTTGTCGCACAGCCACTCCTCGTTGACCTCCGGGTCGTTCATCGCGAGCCGCCGCATGACCTTGCCGCGCCGGTGGTCGGTGCGCGTGGCGCAGCCGCCCGCGCAGTGCTCGCACACGCTCGGCGACGACACCAGGTCGAAGGGGCGGGAGCGGAACCGGTACGCCGCCGAGGTCAGCGCGCCGACGGGGCAGATCTGGATGGTGTTGCCGGAGAAGTACGACTCGAACGGGTCGCCCTCCCCCGTACCGACCTGCTGGAGCGCGCCGCGCTCGATCAGCTCGATCATCGGGTCGCCCGCGACCTGGTTGGAGAACCGGGTGCAGCGGGCGCACAGCACGCACCGCTCGCGGTCGAGCAGCACCTGGGTGGAGATCGGGACGGGCTTCTCGTAGGTCCGCTTCCGCCCCTCGAAGCGGGAGTCGGCCTGCCCGTGCGACATGGCCTGGTTCTGCAGCGGGCACTCGCCGCCCTTGTCGCAGACCGGGCAGTCCAGCGGGTGGTTGATGAGCAGCAGCTCCATCACCCCCACCTGGGCCTTCTCGGCGACGGGCGAGGTGAGCTGCGACTTGACGACCATGCCGTCGGTGCAGGTGATGGTGCAGGACGCCATCGGCTTGCGCTGGCCCTCGACCTCGACGATGCACTGGCGGCAGGCGCCGGCCGGGTCCAGCAGCGGATGGTCGCAGAACCGGGGGATCTCGATGCCGAGCTGCTCGGCGGCGCGGATGACCAGCGTCCCCTTGGGGACGGAGATCTCGATCCCGTCGATGGTCAGGGTGACCAGGTCCTCGGGTGGGACGGCCGCGCTGCCGCCCCCGGCGGGGCCGGATGCCATGACGGTCACGCCGTCACCTCCACGTGGTTGTCCGCCCAGGCGGTCGACTTGGCCGGGTCGAAGGGGCAGCCCTTGCCCGTGATGTGCTGCTCGTACTCCCCGCGGAAGTACTTCAGCGACGAGAAGATCGGCGAGGCGGCGCCGTCACCGAGGGCGCAGAACGACTTGCCGTTGATGTTGTCGGCGATGTCGTTCAGCTTGTCGAGGTCGCTCAGCGTGCCCTTGCCCGCCTCGATGTCGCGCAGCAACTGCACCAGCCAGTACGTGCCTTCGCGGCAGGGCGTGCACTTGCCGCACGACTCGTGCGCGTAGAACTCGGTCCACCGGGTGACCGCCCGCACCACGCACGTCGTCTCGTCGAAGCACTGGAGCGCCTTGGTGCCGAGCATCGAGCCGGCCGCGCCGACGCCCTCGTAGTCGAGCGGGACGTCGAGGTGCTCGTCGGTGAACATCGGGGTGGACGAGCCGCCGGGTGTCCAGAACTTCAGCCGGTGGCCGGGCCGCATGCCGCCGCTCATGTCGAGCAGCTGGCGCAGGGTGATGCCGAGCGGCGCCTCGTACTGGCCGGGCGAGGCGACGTGGCCGCTGAGCGAGTAGAGCGTGAAGCCGGGGGACTTCTCGCTGCCCATCGACCGGAACCAGTCCTTGCCCCGGTTCAGGATCGCGGGAACCGAGGCGATCGACTCCACGTTGTTCACCACAGTGGGGCACGCGTACAGACCGGCGACCGCGGGGAAGGGGGGACGCAGCCGGGGCTGGCCGCGGCGGCCTTCGAGCGAGTCGAGCAGCGCGGTCTCCTCACCGCAGATGTACGCGCCGGCGCCCGCGTGCACGGTGAGTTCGAGGTCGAGTCCGCTGCCGAGGATGTTCGTGCCGAGGTAGCCCGCCGCGTACGCCTCACGCACGGCCTCGTGCAGCCTGCGCAGCACGGGCACGACTTCGCCGCGCAGATAGACGAAGGCGTGGTTCGACCTGATCGCGTAGCACGCGATCACGATCCCTTCGATGAGGGAGTGCGGGTTGGCGAAGAGGAGCGGGATGTCCTTGCAGGTCCCGGGCTCGGACTCGTCGGCGTTGACAACAAGATAGTGCGGCTTGCCGTCGCCCTGCGGGATGAACTGCCACTTCATCCCGGTGGGGAAGCCCGCGCCGCCGCGACCGCGGAGGCCGGAGTCCTTGACGTACGCGATGAGGTCGTCGGGGGTCATGGCGAGGGCCTTCTTCAGCCCCTCGTACCCCTCGTGCCGCTTGTAGGTGTCCAGCGTCCAGGAGTTCGGCTGGTCCCAGAACGCGGACAGGACCGGTGCGAGCAGTTTCTCGGGGCTGGTCATCTCGGGTGCCAACGTCATCACTCCCCCTCCTCGGTGACCGGGCCGGACGGGTGCTCGGGGTCCGAGGCCGAGGTCGGCTGTGGCGCGTCGTGCGAGCTGAGGTGTCCCGAGCCGCGGGTGGGCTCGTCCTGCGGGGCCTCGCCGCGCGGGTGGACCACGCGTGCGCCCGGTGCGGCCTCGCCCTTGGCGAACTTCAGGCCGATCAGCGAGGCGGGTCCCGCGCCACCGGTCGCCTCGACCGCGCCGGGGCGCTCGTCGGGGAAGCCGGCCAGGATGCGGGCGGTCTCCTTGTACGTGCACAGGGGCGCCCCGCGCGTCGGCTCGACGGGGCGGCCGGCGCGGAGGTCGTCGACGAGCCGCTTGGCGGACTCGGGCGTCTGGTTGTCGAAGAACTCCCAGTTGACCATCACCACGGGCGCGAAGTCGCAGGCCGCGTTGCACTCGATGTGTTCGAGGGTGACCTTGCCGTCCGGCGTCGTCTCGTTGTTGCCGACGCCGAGGTGCTGCTGGAGCTCCTGGAAGATCGCGTCGCCGCCCATGACCGCGCACAGGGTGTTGGTGCACACCCCGACCTGGTAGTCGCCGCTCGGCTTGCGCCGGTACATGGTGTAGAAGGTGGCGACGGCGGTGACCTCGGCGGTGGTGAGGTCCAGCATCTCGGCGCAGAACCGCATGCCGGTCCGGGTCACGTACCCCTCCTCCGACTGCACCAGGTGCAGCAGCGGCAGCAGGGCGGACCGGCTGTCGGGGTAGCGGGCGATGACTTCCCTGGCGTCCGCTTCGAGCCGGGCGCGCACATCGGCCGGGTAATCGGGGGCGGGGAGCTGCGGCATCCCCAAGCTGACGTCTGTCATTACCGGTCGACGCCTCCCATCACGGGGTCGATGGACGCGACGGCGACGATGACGTCGGCGACCTGGCCGCCCTCGCACATCGCCGCCATGGCCTGAAGGTTGGTGAACGACGGGTCGCGGAAGTGGACCCGGTAGGGGCGGGTGCCGCCGTCGCTCACGACATGGACGCCCAGCTCGCCCTTGGGCGACTCGACCGCCGTGTAGCTCTGGCCGGGCGGCACCCGGAAGCCCTCGGTGACCAGCTTGAAGTGGTGGATCAGGGCCTCCATGGAGGTGCCCATGATCTTCTTGATGTGGTCGAGGGAGTTGCCGAGGCCGTCCGGGCCGAGGGCGAGCTGGGCGGGCCAGGCGATCTTCTTGTCGGCGACCATCACCGGGCCCGGCTCCAGCCGCTCCAGGCACTGTTCGATGATCCGCAGCGACTGGCGCATCTCCTCCAGCCGGATGAGGAAGCGGCCGTAGGCGTCGCAGGTGTCGGCGGTCGGGACGTCGAACTCGTACGTCTCGTAGCCGCAGTACGGGTCGGTCTTGCGCAGGTCGTGCGGGAGGCCGGCGGAGCGGAGGATCGGACCGGTGGCGCCGAGGGCCATGCAGCCGGCCAGGTCCAGGTAGCCGATGTCCTGCATACGCGCCTTGAAGATCGGATTGCCGGTGGCGAGTTTGTCGTACTCCGGCATGTTCTTCTTCATCGTCTTCACGAACTCGCGAAGCTGGTCGATGGCGCCGGGCGGCAGGTCCTGGGCGAGGCCGCCGGGGCGGATGAACGCGTGGTTCATACGCAGCCCGGTGATCAGCTCGTACAGGTCCAGGATCATCTCGCGGTCCCGGAAGCCGTAGATCATGATCGTGGTGGCGCCCAGCTCCATGCCGCCGGTGGCGATGCACACCAGGTGGGAGGAGAGCCGGTTGAGCTCCATCAGCAGGACGCGGATGATCGTCGCCCGGTCGGGGATCTGGTCCTCGATGCCGAGGAGCTTCTCCACGCCCAGGCAGTACGCCGCCTCGTTGAAGAAGGGCGTCAGGTAATCCATGCGCGTGACGAAGGTCGTGCCCTGCGTCCACGTGCGGTATTCGAGGTTCTTCTCGATGCCGGTGTGGAGGTAGCCGATGCCGCAGCGGGCCTCGGTGACGGTCTCGCCGTCGATCTCCAGGATGAGCCGGAGCACACCGTGCGTGGACGGGTGCTGCGGGCCCATGTTGACGACGATGCGCTCGTCGTCGGCCGTGGCCGCGGACCGGGCGACCTCGTCCCAGTCGCCGCCGGTGACCGTGTAGACGGTGCCCTCGGTGGTCTCGCGCGCGTCGGCCTGAGGGGCCTGAGGGGCATGTGGGGTGGTCACGAGTACGACCTCCGCTGGTCCGGAGCCGGGATCTGGGCGCCCTTGTACTCGACGGGGATGCCGCCGAGGGGATAGTCCTTGCGCTGCGGGAAGCCCTGCCAGTCGTCCGGCATCATGATCCGGGTGAGGGCGGGGTGGCCGTCGAAGACCAGGCCGAAGAAGTCGTACGTCTCGCGCTCGTGCCAGTCGTTGGTCGGATAGACCCCGACGAGCGAGGGGACGTGCGGGTCGGTGTCCGGGGCGGTGACTTCGAGCCGGATCAGCCGGCCGTGGGTGAGCGAGCGCAGGTGGTAGACCGCGTGCAGCTCGCGGCCCTTGTCCCCGGGGTAGTGGACGCCGCTCACGCCCGTGCAGAGCTCGAAGCGCAGGGCGGGGTCGTCGCGCAGGGTGCGGGCCACGCGCAGGAGGTGCTCGCGGGCGATGTGGAAGGTGATCTCGCCCCGGTCGACGACCGTCTTCTCGATGGCGTTCTCGGGGACGAGGCCCTGCTCGTCGAGCGCGCCCTCCAGCTCGTCGGCGACCTCGTCGAACCAGCCGCCGTAGGGCCGGGTGGCCGGTCCCGGCAGGCGTACGGAGCGGACGAGGCCGCCGTAGCCGGAGGTGTCGCCGCCGTTGGCGGCGCCGAACATGCCGCGCTGGACGCGGACCTCCTCGCCGTGCTCACCGCGCTGGCCGGGCAGGTTCTGCGCGCTGAGGTCCTTCTCCGGATTCGGCTGATCACTCACCTCAGCAGCCCCTTCATCTCGATCGTGGGCAGCGCCTTCAGCGCCGCTTCCTCCGCCTCGCGGGCCGCTTCGCGCGCGTTGACGCCGAGCTTGGAGCTCTGGATCTTCTGGTGGAGCTTGAGGATCGCGTCCATCAGCATCTCCGGACGCGGAGGGCAGCCCGGCAAATAGATGTCAACGGGAACAATGTGGTCGACGCCCTGCACAATCGCGTAATTGTTGAACATCCCGCCCGATGAGGCGCAAACCCCCATGGAAATGACCCACTTGGGGTTCGGCATCTGGTCGTAGACCTGGCGCAGGACGGGCGCCATCTTCTGGCTCACCCGGCCCGCCACGATCATCAGGTCGGCCTGGCGCGGTGAGCCGCGGAAGACCTCCATGCCGAAGCGCGCGAGGTCGTACCGCCCGGCGCCGGTCGTCATCATCTCGATGGCGCAGCAGGCGAGGCCGAAGGTCGCGGGGAAGACGGACGCCTTGCGCACCCAGCCCGCGGCCTGTTCGACGGTCGTCAGCAGAAAACCGCTCGGCAGTTTCTCTTCGAGTCCCATTGGTGCCCCTCAGCCCCTCAGTCCCATTCCAGGCCGCCGCGCCGCCACACATACGCGTAGGCGACGAAGACGGTGAGCACGAAGAGCAGCATCTCCACGAGCCCGAAAAGCCCCAGGGCGTCGAAGCTGACGGCCCAGGGGTAGAGGAAGACGATCTCGATGTCGAAGACGATGAAGAGCATCGCCGTCAGGTAGTACTTGATGGGGAAGCGGCCCCCTCCGGCCGGAGTGGGCGTCGGCTCGATACCGCACTCATATGCCTGCAGCTTCGCCCGGTTGTACCTCTTTGGGCCGATAAGCGTGGCCATGACCACGGAGAAGATCGCAAACCCTGCCCCGAGGGCGCCGAGCACGAGGATGGGCGCGTAGGCATTCACGCTCCTCGCTCCTTCCAGTCGTCCTTGACCGATGGACCGCACCGGGCACCGTCTCGCCGCCTCGCGAAGATCGCGCATATGTGAGGCAGTTCACAAGCCCGACTGCTTCGCATCCTATGCCCGTCGATCTGTGATCTGCGACACGGGGTACGGCAACGCTCTTGTGATCTCCGCCACCAGACGAAGGATCATGAATCACCGACAGAGGTGATCTTCATACCGCCCGTGTCCAGACGCTCACAAGACGTGACATTTCCCAGGGTCGTGGCAGGTCAGAGGGGCATCGCCCTATCAAGCGACGACTCGTACGGGCAAATTCGCTCTGGACTCTCCCGGGTGATAAAGAACCGCCCTTCACTCACGCGAGGGGCCCGCCGGTACCGAAGTGGACACGTGCGCGCTTTCACGATCTTCCGGGCATCCACGACAGTGACCTTCCCGTGACCTGCGTCACTCCACTTCCGGGCCGACGAAAGCGGGCTTGGCCACGGGAGTGAAGGAGTGGTAAGCGCACGGCAATTCGGGCGTTTCGCGGAAAACCCATGATCACGGCCCTGATCACCACAGTCCGCAATGTCCGTTACGGCGTCAATAAGGGGCACACGGAAGCGGATTCACTCAATCCACGCGCAACTGTGGCGCAACACACGTTTCTTGAAGGGAACCGTGAAGCCCTGATAGCGGTTGTACTCATGTCCCACACCGCTCACATACCCAGCCACCGGAAGCCCCGCCGGAGCGCTTCGAAGCTCGCGCTGCGCGCCGGAGTTGCCGGTGGCGTCCTCAGCACCATCGCGGTGGCCGGTGCTGCCGGGCCGGCGAACGCCGAGCCGGTGACCGAGACCATCGAGATGCCCACCCTCAACGCGGACCTGTCCGCGGACCTGTCGAGCGCCGTCGCCGCCTCCGCCGAGGCGACCCAGCAGATCGCGCTCGACGAGGAACTGCAGGCCCAGGAGAACGCCGCGGCCGCCAAGGCCGCGAAGGAAGCCAAGAAGGCCAAGGCCGAGGCGGAGCGCAAGGCAGAGGCCGAGGAGGCCCAGCGCAAGGCCGAGGCGAAGGCCAAGGCCGAGGCCGAGGCCGCCGAGCGCGCCTCCCGCTCCTCCGAGCGCACCACGCTGTCCGCGTCCGTCGGCTCCTCCGACGACGACGGCGGCTCCTCCTCGTACGACTCCGGCCAGGCGACCGGTTCCGCCGCGGCGATCGTGGCCTTCGCCCGCGCCCAGGTCGGCGACGCCTACGTCATGGGCAGCACCGGCCCGAACTCCTGGGACTGCTCCGGGCTCGTCCAGGCCGCGTACCGCCAGGCCGGCATCGAGCTCCCGCGCGTCTCCGGCGACCAGTCGAGCCGCGGCACCTCCGTCTCGCTGGACAACCTCCAGCCGGGCGACATCCTCTACTGGGGCAGCCGGAGCAACTCCTACCACGTGGCGATCTACGTGGGCGGTGGCATGTTCGTCGGCGCGCAGAACCCCGGCACCGGTGTCGTCGAGCGCTCGCTCGACTACGACATGCCGTCCGGCGCGGTCCGCGTGCTCTGAGACGTACGCACAGGGCTTGAAGGGCCGTCGCTCCCCCGCTCGGGGAGGGAGCGACGGCCCTTCGGCGTGCCGAGGAGCAGGTGCGCGGCGACACCGGTCAGCAGCCCCCAGAACGGCGAGCCGATCCCGGCGATCGTGACGCCCGACGCGGTGGCCAGGAACGTGATGACGGAGGCCTCCCGGTCGCGCTCGTCGGCGACCGTACGCGCCAGGCTGCCCGCGATCGAGCCGATCAGCGCCGCCCCGGCGAGCGTGGCGACCAGCGCCTTCGGCAGGCCGGTGAACAGCGCGACCAGGGTGGAGCCGAAGCAGCCGACGACCAGGTACCCGACGCCGCACGTCACCCCGGCGATCCACCGCTTGGCCGGGTCCCGGTGCGCGTCCGGCCCGGTGCAGATCGCCGCCGTGATGGCCGCCGGGTTGACCGCGTGCGACCCGAACGGCGCCAGCAGCACCGACACCAGGCCCGTCGACCCGCACACCACCCGGCTGTCCGGCCGGTACCCGGCGGCGTTCAGCACCGCGATGCCCGGCGCGTACTGCCCCGCCAGGGTCGCCACCAGCAGCGGCACGCCGATCCCGACGAGCGCCCCGACCGAGAACTGAGGCGCCGTGAAATGCGGGACAGCAAGTCCCAATCCCGGCAAATCCACCCGCAGCTCGCCCGTCGCCCCCGCCACGGCCAGCCCGGCCGCGAGCGCGCAGACCACCGCGTAGGTGGGTACGAAGCGCCGCGCGAGCAGGTACGCCGGCAGCATCGCGCCGACGAGCAGCGGAGCGCTGCGCACCGAGGTGAAGACGGCCGTACCGAACGAGAACAGCGTCCCGGCGAGCATCGCCGCGACCACGCCCGCCGGGATGCGCGCCATGACCCGGGCGAACACCCCCGTGGCGGTGAGCGCCGTGGCGGCCACGCCCGCCGCCAGGAAGGCGCCCACGGCCTCGGCGTAGCCGTGCTGGGGCAGGGCGGTGACGAGGATCGCCGCACCGGGTGTGGAGAACGCGGTGATGACCGGCGCCCGGCTCCACCAGCTCAGGCCCACGCAGGTGACGCCCGCGCCGATGGAGACCGCCCACACCCACGACGACGCCTGCGCCTGCGTGAGCCCGGCGGCCGAGGCGGCGGCCAGGACAAGGGCGAGCGGCCCGGCGTAGGAAACCACCATGGCCACCGTCCCGGCGGTGACCGCCGTCAAGGGCAGGGCTCCACCCGTACGTATCGGTCCACGCGGTCCACTGATCATCCGCTCATCGTGCCGTACCCGGCTCAGCGCCCGCGGAACGCGTCCACCAGGCGGGCGTAGCTGTCGCCGCCGTTCCCCTCGGCGACGGCCTTGGCCATCAGGTCCCGGTGGAGCTCCGGCAACCGCCCGTCGATCCCGCGCTCCCGGCCGGCGTGCAGCAGGTGCTCGATCGCCACGAGCTGGACGTCGATGGTGGCGTCGTCGCCCGGGTAGTGACCGGCGTCGATCTGACCGGCGTACCGGCGCATGAAGCCGCTCACCGTGGTCAGCCAGCGTTCGGCGACCGGGGTGAAGGTGCCCGCCGCCACCCCGTCCGCGCCGACCAGGGCCGTAGCATGCAGCCACCCGCCGAACACCGACCACATCAGGCCCAGCAGCCCCGCGTCGTAGAGCGAGGCGAGTCCGGCGTCGGCGCCCAGGTCGACGGGGTCGCCGAGCACCGCCAGGGTCTCGCGGTGGGCGGCGAACGCCTCGGGCGAGCCGCTGTAGAGGATCATGCTCGCCCGGTCGCCCACGCCGTCCGGCGTCGTCATGATGCCGCCGTCCAGGTAGCGGACGCGGTGCCCGGCGGCCCAGGAGGCCATCTCCCGGGCCTGTTCCGGGGAGCCGGAGGTCAGGTTGACCAGGGTGCGGCCCGCGAGCGACTCGGCGACCGGGTCGAGCAGGGCGCTCACGGCGCTGTGGTCGAGGAGGCAGACCACGACGAGCTCGCTCGCGGTGACGGCCTCGGCGACCGTGCCGGCCCGGACCGCGCCGGCCGCGGCGAGGGCGTCGGCCTTGGCGGGCGTGCGGTTCCAGACCGTGGTGCGGCGACCGGCGGCGAGGAAGGCCCCGGCGAGCGCCGAGCCCATCTGCCCCAGCCCGAGAACGGTGACGTCCGACTGTGCGTTGAGGTGTTCGCGATTCATGATCACCACACTCGCAGCGGGTGAAGGGCCCCGACAGCGGCAGGACTGCCCACATCCGCAAAATTCCTGCCGCCGGTCCGGCGGGCACCGTACGCTCGGGATCATGAGTCCGGGAACCGTCGCCATCGCCGTCGTACCGGACGCGGAACTCGGTATCTCTCACTGGGAGATGTACGAACTGTCCATCGCCCTCGCGGTGTTCGGCATCCCGCACCCCGACCTGGCCGACCCCTGGTACGAGCTCCGCCTCTGCGGCGGGGCGCCCCCGGCGAGCGGTCCCTTCACGCTGCGCACGGAACACGGCCTGGACGCCCTCGCGGGCGCGGACACGGTGATCGTGCCGTCCGTCCCGGAGCGAGTGGTCGACGACGGTGAGGACGTACCCGCCGATCTGGTCGAGGCGCTGCGCGCCGCCGCTGCCGCCGGGGCCCGGGTGGTGTCCCTGTGCACCGGCGCCTTCGCGCTCGCCGCCGCCGGGCTCCTCGACGGCCGCCGCGCCACCGCGCACTGGCAGCACACCGCCGAACTGGCCGCCCGCCATCCGGCCGTGATCGTCGACGACTCGGTCCTCTACACCGACGAGGGCACGGTCCTGACCAGCGCGGGCGCCACGGCGGCGCTCGACCTGTGCCTGCACCTGGTCCGCCGCGACCTCGGCGCCCGGGTCGCGAACCAGTTGGCCCGGCGACTGGTCGTCCACGCCCACCGCGCGGGCGGCCAGGCCCAGTTCGTCGACGCCCCACTGCCGCCCGCCGGCGACGACGGCCTCGGGCCCGTGCTCCAGTGGGCCGCCGAGCACCTCGACCAGCCGCTGACCGTCGACGACCTGGCGCGCCGGGCCCGGATGAGCCCGCGCAGCTTCCACCGGCGCCTGCTGGAGGCCACCGGGACCACGCCTCTGAAGTGGCTGCTCCAGCAGCGCATCGCCCGCGCCCAGATGCTGCTGGAGTCGACCGACCTGCCCGTCGAGCGGATCGGGGAGAGCAGCGGGCTGGGCACGGCGGCCAACCTGCGCCGCCACTTCGGCCGCTCGGTGGGGGTCTCCCCCACCGACTACCGCAAGGCGTTCAGGCCGTCCGGCCTCAGACCTTCGGGGCGCCTACCGGGGCAAGGTCGCGAACAATCGATGCGGACAGGGTCCCCGTCGTCCGCGAACGGTGGCGCCTCGGCTTCATGACGACCCTGCTGCCAGGAAGGAGGTTCCTGGCGCATGAACGCGCCCTCGAACCGGACGTACGCCCCGCACCGGAAGGGCAGCGGGGCGTACAGGAGGGGGAACCAGTCCCTACCGCCTACGGTTGACCCCCCAACCGATCGCAGCGAGCACGCTGACGACGAAGCCAGACGCCTCAGTCGTCGTCGCCGCGTCGACGACCACGAGAACGGCTCCGGCCGAAAGTACGGCGATCACCAGAATTAACGGGATCAGCTCCCGCTTGACGGTGTCGCGAGTAGACACGACTGTCTTACGCTTGCGTGGCAAAGGACTGTTCCTCTCTCGGTTACGCCCGAAGGGCACAGCGCCTCGGGGCCTCCAGCCGCTCACCGCCAAGTAGTGGGCTGGGGGCCCTTTTTGGGCGCGCAACCATCGTGCACATGTGGCGCGCCCCACAACACCCCTTCCGGAAAGTTTTTTTAGATTCATCGGTGTCGACTAGGTCACAGCCGTACTTTCATAGGGAAGAACGCGATTTCAACGACACCTGCAAAGGCAGTTTCCGGTTTCTGCTCGTAAATTCGAAAGCAGGGGGCCGCATGCACCTGGGGACTTTCCGTTGATACGCGGTCCCAGGTGGTCGCCGTCCATCTGGACTGGCGATGGGACCTTGGAATGCAAGGTGGAGCGAGCCCGTTCCCCGCCCCACCGCTGTCGAACGCGCAAGCGGGAGTCATGGCGCGACCTCGGCGCCATGAACGGCCTGGGCAAGGATGATCACGCCTACGGCGCGAAGGGTCTCGCGCCGTAGGCTACGGCGGCCCTGGTCGGGGAGTTCGTCGCCGTCCCGCTTGGGTGATCAGGAACGCGGAGCGACCTTCGACAGGCCGTTGATGATGCGGTCCATCGCGTCGCCGCCCGTCGGGTCGGTGAGGTTCGCCAGCATCTTCAGCGTGAACTTCATCAGCAGCGGGTGGGTCAGACCGCGCTGGGTGGCGATCTTCATGACCTTGGGGTTGCCGATCAGCTTCACGAACGCGCGGCCCAGCGTGTAGTAGCCGCCGTAGGTGTCCTTGAGGATCTTCGGGTAGCGGTGCAGGGCCAGCTCGCGCTGTGCCGGGGTCTGGCGGGCGTGGGCCTGGACGATGACGTCGGCGGCGATCTGCCCGGACTCCATGGCGTACGCGATGCCCTCGCCGTTGAAGGGGTTGACCAGGCCGCCCGCGTCACCGACCAGCAGCAGGCCGCGCGTGTAGTGCGGCTGCCGGTTGAAGGCCATGGGCAGCGCGGCGCCGCGGATCGGGCCGGTCATGTTCTCGGGGACGTAACCCCAGTCCTCCGGCATCGAGGCGCACCACGCCTTCAGCACCTCGCGCCAGTCCAGCTCCTTGAAGGAGTCCGAGGTGTTGAGGACGCCGAGGCCGACGTTGGACGTGCCGTCGCCCATGCCGAAGATCCAGCCGTAGCCGGGCAGCAGCCGGTCCTCACCGGGGCCGCGGCGGTCCCACAGCTCCAGCCAGGACTCCAGGTAGTCGTCGTCGTGGCGGGGGCTGGTGAAGTACGTACGGACGGCCACACCCATCGGCCGGTCCTCGCGCCGGTGCAGGCCCATGGCGAGGGACAGCCGCGTGGAGTTGCCGTCGGCGGCGACGACGAGCGGCGCGTGGAAGGTGACCGGCGTCTTCTCCTCGCCGAGCTTGGCGTGCACGCCGGTGATCCGGCCGGTGCGGTCGTCGACGACCGGGGCGCCGACGTTGCACCGCTCGTACAACCGCGCCCCGGCCTTCTGGGCCTGGCGGGCGAGCTGCTCGTCGAAGTCGTCGCGCTTGCGGACCAGTCCGTAGTCCGGGTAGCTGGCCAGCTCCGGCCAGTCGAGCTGGAGGCGGACGCCGCCGCCGATGATGCGCAGCCCCTTGTTGCGCAGCCAGCCCGCCTCCTCGGAGATGTCGATGCCCATCGCCACGAGCTGCTTGGTGGCGCGCGGCGTCAGACCGTCACCGCAGACCTTCTCGCGCGGGAACGCGGTCTTCTCCAGCAGCAGGACGTCCAGGCCGGCCTTGGCGAGGTAGTACGCGGTCGTCGAACCGGCCGGACCGGCCCCGACGACGATCACATCCGCGGTGTGTTCGGAGAGGGGCTGCTGCTCGGTCACGGCGGGGTCTCCCGAATACTCGAAATTACGTACCGGACGGCACAGGACGTGTGCAGTCTATGGGGACGTACCGATCACCGACCCGAAGGGCCACCCCGATGACCGAGCTGCTCCCCGGCGCCGTCCAGCCCGTTGTCCGGCTGCGTGTGCCGACGGACGAGGACGCGTACGCCTGGCACCGGGTATTCGACGACCCGGAGGTCATGGAGTTCTTCCAGGGCGGCCCGGCCGAGCTGTCCGTCTACCACGAGTTCACCGCCCGCCAGCGCCGGCACGACGCCGAGCACGGTTTCTGCCTGTGGACGCTGCTGGACGACGACGGCGAGGTCATCGGCTTCACGGGCGCGCAGCCGTGGCCGCACGCCTGGGGGCCGGTGGGCGAGACGGAGATCGGCTGGCGGCTGGCGCGGGCCGCGTGGGGCAAGGGATACGCCACGGCCGCCGCCCGCGCCACGCTGGAGCGGCTGCGGGCGGCGGGGGTGGAGCGGGTGGTCGCCATGGTCAACACCCGCAACGAGCGGTCGGTGGCGGTGGCCCGGCGGCTCGGGATGACACAGGCGGAGACGTACGCCATCCCGGACAGCGGCGGACAGGAGGGGTACTGCTTCCGCCTGGAGCTCCAGGAGTGTTGAACCGCGGCGTCCCCTGGGGCGTCCGCGGCGTTCCCTCCCGGCCCGGCCTGCTCGGTGCTCCGGCTCAGTCCGCCTTGGGACGCCAGGAGGCACTCTGGCGTACCGCCGCGACAGCGCCCCAGATCCAGACCACGAGCGCCGCTGAGCGCGGACATACGGCGTGCGAAGCGCAGGAACTCCGCGAGGTTGCCGACCGCGATGGCCGCCGCGACGACCAGCACTCCGGCCGCCCCGAAGAAGAGCACCCACCGGCTCTGCAGAGCGAGAAGATTGGCGCCGAACAGCCAGCTGCTGCCGACCGTGCCGATGACCGGTGAAGCCGCCAGGTGAGCATGGGCCGGCGTCTTCACGGCGGGTACGGAGAGCTGCTTGCCACCCGGGCCCACCAGCAGCAGAAGCTGCCCCTCCGGAGCCGTGGGCCGCGTGGGGGCGACCCGCGCGGTGAGGCCGTGGCCGCTCCCATCGGGGGGTGCCAGTAGCCCAGTTCACGCACCCGGCCGTCCAGGCGCCCGGGATCGACCGCGGTGCTCTTCGCCTCGCAGGGCAGTGCGAGCTCGGTGGAGTCCGCGGAGTTGGGCGCGCGTTCGGTCCAGGCCGGCCTCCGGCTCGGAGCGGGACAGGTGAGCACAGCAGAGCGGGCCCAATCCGCTCATCGCCAGAAGGCCGTCACCCCGTTCCAGCACCCGGCGCGGGGGTCACCGGCGTCCCGGGACAACGGACCTAGGGTCTTTCGTTCGTTTGGATCAGGCTGGATCAGGGAGTGGCGTCTGGTGCCGTGCATCGCAAGGCGGAGGTGGGGGTCCCCCCGCCGAAGGCAGGGGGAGGAGCCACTGCGGAGCATTGGCGACCGACGACAACGCCGCGAGGTGCGGTGGCCAGGCGTCACGAGCCCAGCAAGATCCGAACGAGAGGCCCTAGGGAGCCTTGGTGCCCCGGTGGAGGGCCACGATGCCGCCGGAGAGGTTCCGCCACGCCACCTTCGACCAGCCGGCCTTCTGGAGGAGCCCCGCCAGCGTCGGCTGGTCCGGCCAGCTCTGGATGGACTCGGCGAGGTACACATAGGCGTCGGGGCTGGACGACACGGCACGCGCGACCGGCGGCAGCGCGCGCATCAGGTACTCCTCGTACACGGTCCGGAACGGCGCCCAGGTGGGGTGCGAGAACTCGCAGATCACGACCCGCCCGCCGGGCTTGGTCACCCGGTACAGCTCGCGCAGCGCGGCGTCCGTGTCCTGGACGTTGCGCAGCCCGAAGGAGATCGTCACCGCATCGAAGACGCCGTCGCGGAACGGGAGCTTCGTGGCGTCGCCCGCCGTCAGCGGCAGCCACGGGTGGCGCTTCTTGCCTTCGCGGAGCATGCCGAGCGAGAAGTCGCACGGCACGACGTACGCCCCGGCCTGCGCGAACGGCAGGGACGAGGTGCCGGTGCCGGCCGCCAGGTCGAGGACCTTCTGCCCGGGCCGCGCGTCGACCGCCTTGGCGACCTCCTTGCGCCACCGCCGGTCCTGGCCGAGCGAGAGCACGTCATTGGTGAGGTCGTATTTCGCGGCGACGTCGTCGAACATCGAGGCGACTTCGTGCGGCTGCTTGTCCAGGGATGCTCGGGTCACGCGCCCCATTGTGGCAGGCGGGCGGAGGGGGCCGCTGCCCGCCCGGCCGGGTACAGGCCTCAAGGGGCGCGTGCCCACACCCGGCCGTACGACGGGGCGGACCGCTGTCGGTGAGGCCGGCTCAGCGCCGGCGGTACACCAGGCGGCCGGCCACGACGGTGGCCACGCATGTCGAGGCGCCGAGCCGCACGAGGGCGGATGGGCCGGGTACGTCGAAGACGGCGAACCGCGCCGGCCCGCCGACGGTGAGGCCCGGCAGGAGCACCAGCGGCCTCGGCGAGAACGACGCCGGCCCCGGAAGGCGGGGCGGGCGGTGGCCGACGGCCAGGCCCGCCCGGCGCACCGCGTCCTGGGCGGCCCGGGTGCGGAGTTCACCGGCGACGGCGACCGTGCCGTGCGCCAGCAGCCGCTGCACTCCGCGCCGGGCGCTGGCGCCCTGCCGTGAGGGGTCGGCGCGGAACACGGCCCGTGCCCGTTCGCCGGTGATCGGCTCGGTGCCGAGCTCGTCGGCCTCGCGCGGGTCGGGGTGGTACGCCTGTTCCAGGAGCTCGGGGCCGTACGGGTTGAGCAGCCCGGGGGTGAGGATGCCGGGCCACCGCCGCACCCTCGCTGGGATGGGGGTCCCCCCTGCTCGAACGGAGTTGAGAGCTTGGGGGAGTGCGGCGGCCAGTTCCTCGTACGGGCCGAGGGCGGCGATCCGCGCGCCCTCGACGAGGACCGCGGACTCGGGCGAGGCCTCGGCCACGTGGATCGTCAGCACGGCCGGCTCAGGTGGTGGGGAGCAGCTTGAGTTCGGGGTGGGCGGTGCCGCCCTCGATCGCCGTGGAGGAGATGTGGGAGGCGACGCGGTCGTCGACCGGGTCGTTCGCCGGGTCGTCGTGGACGACGATGTGCTCGTACGTCGTGGTGCGCTGCGCCGGGACACGGTCGGCGGTGCGGATCATGTCGATCATCTCGCGGAGGTTGGAGCGGTGCTTCGCGCCCGCCGACGAGACGACGTTCTCCTCCAGCATGATCGACCCGAGGTCGTCCGCGCCGTAGTGCAGGGTCAGCTGCCCGATCTCCTTGCCCGTGGTGAGCCAGGAGCCCTGGATGTGGGCGATGTTGTCGAAGAACAGCCGCGCGATGGCGATCATCCGCAGGTACTCGAAGATCGTGGCCTGGGTGCGGCCCTTCAGATGGTTGTTCTCCGGCTGGTACGTGTACGGGATGAACGCGCGGAACCCGCCCGTGCGGTCCTGGACGTCGCGGATCATCCGCATGTGCTCGATGCGCTCGGCGTTCGTCTCACCGGTGCCCATGAGCATCGTGGAGGTCGACTCCACGCCCATCCGGTGCGCGGTCTCCATGATCTCCAGCCACCGCTCGCCGGACTCCTTCAGCGGCGCGATCGCCTTGCGCGGCCGCTCCGGGAGCAGTTCGGCGCCCGCGCCCGCGAAGGAGTCCAGACCGGCGGCGTGGATGCGGGAGATCGCCTCTTCGACGGAGACGCCCGAGATGCGGGCCATGTGCTCGACCTCGGAGGCGCCGAGGGAGTGGATGACCAGCTGGGGGAATTCCTTCTTGATGGCGGCGAAGTGCTTCTCGTAGTACTCCACCCCGTAGTCCGGGTGGTGCCCGCCCTGGAACATGATCTGCGTGCCGCCCAGCTCGACGGTCTCCGCGCAGCGGCGCAGGATGTCGTCCAGGTCCCGGGTCCAGCCCTTGGCGGTGTCCTTCGGCGGCGCGTAGAAGGCGCAGAACTTGCAGGCCGTGACGCACACGTTGGTGTAGTTGATGTTCCGCTCGATGATGTACGTCGCGATGTGCTCCGTACCGGCGTAACGCCGCCGCCGCACCGCGTCCGCCGCCGCGCCCAGCGCGTGGAGCGGAGCCGACCGGTACAGGTCGAGCGCCTCCTCGGGGGAGATCCGCCCACCCTCGGCGGCACGGTCGAGGACGGACTGGAGGTCGGCCTTCTCGGTCACCGGGTGTGTCCCTTTCGGCAGGGTTGTGGACGGACCGAACCAGCCTACGCCAGCGCTTCCGCCGCCCACCGGCGCACCCCGTCGGCCTTCACGAGGCAGGTCGTTCCACGGCGTCCGGCGCGGGGCGATGACGGAGAAGGCCCGGTCGGCCGGCCCGCCGCGTCGGTGCGCCTGACGCTCCAGGAAGCGGGCGGGCAGGGCGGGCGTGCGGGGGATGAGCCGCACCACGCGCAGGGCCTGCTCGGAGTGCTCGCCGGGAGGCCGCGAGGGGCACCGGGACGGCGTGCCGCAGCGCCTCGGAGGGGCGCTGCCCGGACGGCCGGGGCGAGCTGCGCGGCGCGCCGGTGCCGGTGCGGTTGCCGCCGGCGGCGGCCGACGCCGGGACCGGCGGCCGGTTGCGGGAGGTGGCGGAGCGGCTGACCGGCGTGCGGTTCGCGTTGCCGAGCCGCTCAGCCGGTCTTGCGCAGCGTCGCGTGCGGGTTGCCGGCCGCCGCCTCGCGCGACTCGTAGCGGAGGGTGCCGTCGTCGTTGAGGACGTACGTCACCGAGGCCGTGCCCTTGGTGCACAGCAGTTCGCTCGACGGGCGGGCCGGGTCGGTGCGCTCGGAGACGCGCAGTTCCCTGGCGGTCGCGGAGACCAGGCTGCTCACGCCGTTGCACCGGAAGGAGCTGAGGACCGTGGAGGTCTTCACCACGTCCTGGCCCGGGCCGCCCGGACCGATGACCACGGTGAGCCGGCCGGCGGTCCAGCCGTTGTCCTGGGTGAGCTCCCCCTCCCACGTGCCGATGAACTCCTTCGGTACGGAGGCGGGGGCGGGCGCCGCCGCGTCCGGGGCGCTCCCGCTCACCGACGGCTTGGCTCCGGCCGTGTCGTCGGTGCCGCCGTTCTTGTCGAACAGGCCGAGGAGGGACCCCCCGCCCACCGTCACCGCGGCCAGCGCGCCCGCCACCGCGATGGCGACCGTGCAGCTGACGCGGCGGCCCCGGCCGGTGGTCGCCGGCTCGGAGGTGGTGCTGACGGAGAGGGACACGGGCGTACGGGGCGGGGGCACCGCGTCCACGGTCGGTACGGGTTCGACGGGCGGACCGAAAACCCCGGGAGCCGCGGAGGACGCGGGCACTCCCGCAGCCCCGGAACCCCCCGCGGTCGCCGCGGGCCCGGGCGCCTCGGCCACTCCCACCGCCGGGCTGCTGAACGGCACCGGTCCCGAACCGGACGGGTCCGCCGCCGCCGGCTCCAGGTCCAGCAGCCGCACCGCCGTCCGGCTGACCTGCTCCACCAGGGGGCCCGGCAGCCACCCGCCCGCCGTCAGCGCGGCCGCCCCGCCCGGCGCCAGCCGCCCGGCCACCTCACCCGGGGCGGGGCGGGAGGCCGGGTCCTTGGCCAGGCACGCGGCCACCAGGTCCCGCAGCTCACCGGTGAGGGCGCCGCCCAGCTCCGGCTCCTCGTGGACCACCTTGTAGAGGAGGGCGGCCGACGAGTCGCCGGGGAAGGGCGCCACGCCGGTCGCCGCGTACGCGAGGACCGCGCCCAGTGAGAAGACGTCCGCGGCGCCGGTCACCCCCGTACCGAGGATCTGCTCGGGCGCCATGTAGCCGGGCGAGCCGACCGAGACGCCGGTGGAGGTGAGCGACGTGGTGCCGTCCGTGGCGCGGGCGATCCCGAAGTCGATGAGCCGCGGCCCGTCCAGGGCCAGCAGCACGTTCGAGGGCTTGACGTCCCGGTGGACGAGCCCGAGTCCGTGCACCGCCGCGAGCCCCTCGGCGAGCCCGGCGCCCAGCGCCCGCACCGCGTCCTCGGGCAGCGGCCCGTGCTCGGTGACGGCCTGGGCCAGCGAGGGGCCGGGGACGTACCCGGTGGCGACCCACGGGACCGCTGCCTCCGGGTCCGCGTCCAGCACCGGCGCGGTCCATCGCCACGCTCTCGAACCGTCTCGAGCAGGGGGGACCCCGTCCCCGCCGACCCGGCGCGCCGCCTCGACCTCCCGCCGGAACCGCGCCCGGAACTGCTCGTCCAGCGCGAAGTGCGGGTGCACCACCTTCACCGCGACGGTGCGGCCGCCCTCGCTGCGGGCGAGGTAGACCCGGCCCATGCCGCCGGCCCCGAGCCTGCCGAGCAGCCGGTACGGACCGATGACCCCCGGTTCGCCCACTTCCAGCGGCTGCATGCGCCTTCCCCCCGTACGTCGTCGCGTAGAGCAGCGTAGAGGGGCGGTGGCGGAACCGGTCGTCACGTTCTGCCATCTAGCACGCCGTACAGGCCGTATATGCCCAGAAAGACCCGGAGTGCTCCATGAAACGTCCGTCCAAGGCGCTCATAGCCGCCGTCGCCCTCGGCTCCCTCGTCCTGGTCACGGGCTGCTCCGGCGAAGGGGAACCGATGTCCTTCGACGGCCCGAGCGGGTCGGCCCACGCTCCGGCCCCGGCCCCCACGACGGGCGCGACGGTCCCCAAGACCCTGATGCCGACGGGTCCCACGGCCGAGTTCACCACCGCCAACACGCTCCCCGACGGTACGAAGATCGGCGTGACGACGCTGCACGGCGCCAAGTCCGGCTTCACGGGCAAGGTGTGGGTCTGGGCGCCCCCGCAGTACTACGACCCGAAGTACGCGGGCAGCGGCTTCCCGGTGCTGATCGCCCTGCCCGGTGGCAACGGCTATCCGAACAATTACTGGATGGGCACCGACCTCAAGTTGCAGAGCAGCATCAGTGAGTGGTCGAAAGAGGGCAAGAGCCTGCCCTTCGTCGTGGTCATGCCAGTGCTCAACCCGGACAAGGAGCACTACTACGACGGCAGCGATATCCCGGGCCGGCCGAAAATGGGCACCTGGATGACGGAGGACGTTCCCGACTTCGTCCGGGCGAATTTCCGTACGTTCGCCTCGCGGGACGGCTGGGCGTTCATGGGCTCGTCGTCCGGCGGGTTCGTCGGGCTGAAGTCCGTGCTGAAGCACCCGGACAAGTTCAAGGCCGTCATCGCCTCCGGACCGGACACGGTTCCGGACTCACCACTGTGGGCCGGACACGAGAAGGAGAGGCAGGCGAACAACCCGGAGAGGCTCGCCGGACTCCTGGGCGCGAAGCCGGACTCCAAGGACCGAGAGGTGTATCTGGCGTTCCAGATCGGCAGCAGGGAATCCGGCGTGGCCAACGTCAAGTCCTTCATCGAGAAGTACACCAAGGGGCCGGTAAAGAGCCGCCTCCAGGTGATCCAGGACGGCGAGCACAACGCCAAGACCTATGTGAAGGGCATGGGGGACGGCTCGATCCAGTGGATCAGCGAGCACATGCAGGCCCCCGTCCCGGCTTCCTGAGTTCCTGCGTTCGCGAGTTCCCGAGTCAGGGGGCCAGGAGTTCGACCGTCACGTCCGCCGGGAACCCGGTCGTCGGACCGGTCCGGCGGGCGAACTCCCGCACCCCGGCGAGCTGCTCGGCCCCGAAGCGGAAGTCCAGGGTCGTGAAGTACTTCTCCAGGAGCACCGCGTCGAACGCCTCCCAGCGCGCGGCCTGCTCGGCGACCTTCGCGACCTCCTCCAGCGACACGTCACGGGAGGCCAGGAACGCCTCGTGGACCTGGCGCACGACGCGCGGCTCGCGGGCCAGGTACTCCTTGCGGACCGCCCACACCGCGAAGACGAACGGCAGCCCCGTCCAGTCCTTCCACATCTGCCCCAGGTCATGGACCTGGAGACCCAGCCGCGGTGCGTCGTGGAGCGAGGCGCGCAGCGCGGCGTCCCCGATCAGGACGGCGGCCTCGGCCTCCTGCATCATCACGCCGAGGTCGGGCGGGCAGGTGTAGTAGTCGGGGGTCACTCCGTACCGCTCGGCGAGCAGCAGCTGCGCCAGGCGTACGGAGGTGCGGGAGGTGGAGCCGAGCGCGACGCGCGCCCCGTCCAGGTCCTCCAGCGGCTGCTTGGAGACGATCACGCAGGACATGACGGGGCCGTCGCAGCCGACCGCCAGATCGGGGAAGGCGACCAGGTCGCCGGCGTTGCGGAGGAACTCGACGAGGGTGACCGGGGCGATGTCGAGGCCGCCGCGTACGAGCTGGTCGCCGAGCTTGTCCGGGGTGTCCTTGGTGAGCTCCAGGTCGAGGAGCGTTCCGGTGCGGGCCAGGCCCCAGTAGAGCGGCAGGCAGTTCAGGAACTGGATGTGTCCGACGCGGGGCCGGCTCCGGAGCTGGTGGTGGTCGTCGGTTGAATTGTCCACAACGCGAGGCTAGCCCCGTCTCGTACGGCGGGCAGCGCCGGGTCCGGCGTCAGCACGGCTGAACTCCTTCAAACATCCGGGTGACGTGATCTTTCCCTCTACCCATGCACACACACTGCGTGCTAGGCTCGCCGCAAGTTGCAGTTTGGTTTCCCTTGCAGTACAGAGCCTGCGGAGCATGTAACCCGCAGGCTTTTGTAGTTTTCAGACTTGTTTGGCAGGTTCTGGAGCAGGGCAACCCTTTGGCCCATAGGAGGGCTTATGGCTACCGGAACCGTCAAGTGGTTCAACGCTGAAAAGGGCTTCGGCTTCATCGCCCAGGACGGCGGCGGCCCGGATGTCTTCGTCCACTACTCCGCGATCAACGCCTCTGGTTTCCGCTCCCTCGAGGAGAACCAGGTCGTGAACTTCGACGTCACCCAGGGCCCCAAGGGCCCGCAGGCGGAGAACGTCACCCTGGCCTAATTGCCCGGGTCGGCGATCGCGCACGACTTTCAGTAAACCCGATCAAGCAGTACCCAAGGAGCCTTTTCCGTCCGGCCGCACGGCCGCACGGAAAGGGCTCCTGCCTTGTGCACCGTCAGTCGTAGAGCTTGTCGATCTCCGCCGCGTACCGCTCCAGCACCGCCTTGCGCCGTACCTTCAGGGTCGGTGTCAGCAGGCCGTCGGCGACGCCGAGGTCCTCGTCCAGGATGGTGAACGCCCGGATCCGGGCGGGCCGGGACACCTGGGCGTTCGCCGCGTCGACCGCCTCCTGGACCAGGGCCCGTACGGCGGTGTCGTCCAGGCCCCGCACGGCCTCCTCGTCCACGGTGATCAGCGCGACCGGGTACGGGCGGCGGTCGCCGGCCATGACGGCGTGCGAGACGACCGGCGACCGCTCGATGAGCACCTGGACCTCCGCCGGGCTGAGGTTCTTGCCCGACGACGTGATGATCAAGTCCTTCTTGCGGCCCGTGATGGTCAGGAACCCGTCCCCGTCCAGCGCCCCCAGGTCCCCCGTGTGCAGCCACCCGTCGTCCGCGACCTCCCCCGCCGCCATCATCGGGCCGCGCGCCAGCACCTCCCCGTCCTCCGCGATCCGTACCTCGCACCCCGCCACGGGCCGCCCGACCGTCCCGTAGCGCACCGCGCCGGGGTGGTTCAGCGAGATCACTCCGGCCGACTCGGTCATGCCGTACCCCTCGAAGACCTGGATCCCGCAGTCCCGGAGGAACTCCAGCGTCTCCGGCGCGATGGGCGCGGCGCCGGTGAGGGCCACGCGCAGCCGGCCGCCGAGGGCCTCCCGCACCTGTTGCGGCGACGCCCCGAACGACCGGGCCATGCTGTGCACCTTCTCGAAGAGGCGCGGCACGGACGGCAGGTGCGTGGGCTGTGCCTCCGCCAGCTCCGCGACCACGTTCTCGACGCGCCCGCCGAAGTAGCAGAGCTCGCCGCCGTACAGCAGGGTCGTGAACTGGATCAGCTGGGCGAGCAGATGCGCCAGCGGCAGGTAGAGGAACGTGCGGTCACCGGGGCCGCCCTCGATCAGGGGGAGCGTGGCGTCCTGGACGGCACCGAAGTTGCCGTGGGTGAGCAGGACGCCCTTGGGCGGGCCGGTGGTGCCCGACGTATACATGATCGACGCGCCGTCACCGGGACGGACGGCCGCGGCGCGGGCGAGCAGCGCGTCCGAAGGCCCCGCCGCCACCGGGAGCGCGCCGAGCTCCACCACGTGCCGCAGCGCGGGCAGCCGCTCCCGTACCGCCGCCACCCGCTCCCCCTGCGCCGCGTCCTCCACGAGCACCACCGAGGCGCCCGAGTCCCCGAGCACCCAGGCCAGCTCCCCCTCCCCGGCGGTCGGATAGACGGGCACCACGACCGCTCCCGCGGTGAGCACCGCCAGGTGTGCGTACGTCCACTCCACCCGGGTCTCGGACAGGATCGCGACCCGGTCCCCCGGCGCGACGCCCAGTTCGGTGATGCTCCGCCCCCAGGCCCGTACGGTCGCGCGCAGTTCGGCGTACGAGGCCGAGGTCCACGTCCCGTCGTCGCGTTTGTGGCGCAGCGCGGGCAGCTCGCCGTACCGATCGCCCGCCCACTCGGCGAAGAGCGCGAGCGTCACAGGCCGTGTGTCGTCCATGACCCGACGGTAGGGACGGCGCGGGCCCCCATGGCATGACGGAAAACGTCAGCCCCGCTGACCGTGGCGCTCAACCCCGGTACGGTCCGGTCATGGCCAAGCGGACCATCACCGTGCACCATGTGCGGGCCCTGCTGCGCGGGGCGCGGCGGCACGGCATCGACACCGTGCCGCTCCTCCAGGCCGCGGGCATCCCGCCGCTGCTGCTGGGCGACGACCGGGCGCGGGTCACCTCGGCGCAGTTCGCGCTGCTGTTCCGGGCGCTGTACCAGGCGACGGGTGACGAGTTCCTGGGCCTGGGTCCCGCGCCGAGCCGGCCGGGGACGTTCGCGATGATGTGCTACGCCTCGCTCGGCTGCCGGGACCTGGGGGCCGCGGTGGAGCGCGGCACGGCGTTCTACCGGCTCTTCCCCGGCGGTCCGGACCTGGCACTGACCACGGCAGGCCCGGGCGAGGCCGTCTTCGCCGTACGGGGCGACCTCCAGGCGCGGGACGAGGACCGGTTCCTCACCGAGTGCCTGGTGATCATCTGGCACCGGCTGTGCAGCTGGCTCGTGGGCCGCCGCATCCCGCTGCTGCGCGCCCGTTTCGCGTACCCGCCGCCCCCGCACGAGGACGAGTACGCGGGCCTCTTCGGGTGCCCGGTCCGCTTCGGCGCCGAGGCGACGGAGGCGGCGTTCCCCGCGCACTGGCTGGCCGCCCCGCTGGTGCGCGGCGAGGAGGACCTGGAGCGCATGCTGCGCCGCTCGCCCTTCGAGCTGCTCAGCCGCCGGGCGTACGGCACCACCGTGGCCGAGCAGGTGCACAGCGCGCTCGCCCGCGCCCTGCGGGCCTCGCCCCGGCTGCCGTCGCTGGGCGAGATCGCGGTGCGGCTGGCGGTCAGCCCGGCGACGCTGCGGCGCCGGCTCCAGCAGGAGGGGACCTCGTACCAGCGGCTGAAGGACACGGTCCGGCGGGACGCGGCGATCGCGGGCCTGGTGGAGGGGAACGAGCCGGTCGCCGAACTGGCGGCGCGGCTGGGGTTCTCGGAGGACACGTCGTTCCACCGGGCGTTCCGGCGGTGGACGGGGACGACACCGGGTGCGTACCGGGGTCAGCGAAGCTGAGCGTTCCGGTCAGCCCCGTCCTTACTGGTGAGTCACTACGGTCTCCCCACCCCCATCGCACGTAGGGAGAGCCGCACATGCGTGTACGTACGAGGGTGCTGGCCTGCGTGGCCGCACTCGCCCTGACATCCGCCACCCCCGCCCTCGCCTCCGCCGAGGACACGACCGGCCGCCCCGGCGACCTCGTGAGCGCCGAACGCTCCGCCTTCCACCCGCTGCCCGGCCAGCCGACCGCCACCAAGGCCTGGAAGATCCACTACCGCTCGACCTCGGCGACCGGCGCGCCCAACGTCGTCTCCGGCACGGTGATCGTCCCGCAGGACGGCCGCACCGGGCCGCGCCCGCTGGTCACGTACGCCGTCGGCACGGTCGGGCTCGGCGACTCGTGCGCGCCGAGCGCGGGCTTCCCGCACGGCACCACCATGGAGGCCAACCTGATACAGCAGCTCACCTGGCGCGGCTGGGCCGTCGTGGTCACCGACTACGAGGGCCTCGGCACGCCCGGCGAGCACACGTACACGGCCGGGCGCTCGGCCGGGCACGCCATGCTGGACGCGGCCCGCGCGGCGATCCGCCTCCCGGAGGCGGGGCTCGGCGCGGACACCCCGGTCGGGATCATGGGCTACTCGCAGGGCGGCCAGGCGTCGAGCTGGGCGGCCGAACTGCACTCCTCCTACGCCCCGGAGCTGAAGGTGAAGGGCACGGCGACCGGTGGCGTACCGGCCCGGCTGGCAGAGCTCGCGCCCGTGCACGACGGGTCGTACGGCTCGGGCCTGCTGTTCATGGCGGCGGCCGGGCAGGACGCGGCGTACCCGGAGCTGAGGCTGGACTCGTACCTGAACCAGGCCGGCAAGGCGCTGATCGGCTTCCTCCGGAACAACTGCGTGGCCGCCGACACGACCGTCGGCTCCTTCAAGCGGATCTCCGACCTGACGGTCAAGAACCCGCTGGAGACGCCCGAGTGGCAGGCCCGGCTCGCCGAGTCGGACCTCGGCACCGAGGGGCCCGGCCACCCGGTGTACCTGTACCACGCGCTCGCCGACGAGCTGATCCCGTACTCCCTGGGCTCCGGGCTGCGCAAGGACTGGTGCGCCAGGGGAGCCGCCGTGAACTGGCGGACCATCGTGGTCGGTGAGCACGTCTCGGGCGTGATCAGCGAGTCCCCGAGGGCGGCGGACTGGCTGGCGGACCGGTTCGCGGGGAAGCCCGCGTCCGGCAACTGCTGAACGTACGCTCGGAGGCATGACCGAACGCAAACCGCCCGGGGTCGACTTCGAGTCATGGGTCGACAAGCAGATCCGCGAGGCGACGGAACGCGGGGACTTCCGGAACCTCTCGGGTTTCGGAAAGCCCCTGCCGGACGACACCGCCCCGTACGACGAACTGTGGTGGGTCAAGGACAAGATGCGCCGCGAGGGCATCGCCCCCGTCCTGCCGCCCGCGCTCGCCCTCCGCAAGGAGGCGGAGGACGCGCTGGAGGCGGTGGGGCGGGCGGCGAGCGAGGCGGAGGTGCGCCGGATCGTCGCCGCCGTCAACGAGAAGATCGCGGAAGCGGTCCGCCGCCCGCCGGCCGGCCCGCCGCTGCGGCTCGCGCCCTTCGACGTGGAGGAACTCGTACGGGGCCGGCGGTCCCGCCACGCCTGAGCCGCCGCGCGCCCGCCCGGCGCGCAGACCCCCGGCCGGCCGAAGCGGCGGCAGGCGCCCGTGGCGGCCCAGGAGCCGAGGCCCCCGCCGAGGACGCGCACATCCTGTACGCGGTGTCGAGGCGGCCGCGCACCTCGACGGGCGTCTCGCCGGGTTCCTCCGCGTGACGGGCCGCAGAGGTACGCGGACGGGCGGCCGGAAGCCGGTCATCACTTCCCACCGAGCCGGGCGAAGACCACACCGGTCCGCCGCGCCTCCCCGGCAGCGGTCATTCGGCCGCCGCCGCGTACCGCACCCGGTAGCGGAGGTGCGTGACGTCGTTGCCCTCGGCGATGGACACGGGGCCCTGGAGCTCGTACGGCGCGCCCTTCAGGTTCGCGAAGAAGGGCGTCCCGCCACCGAGGAGGACGGGCACCAGGTCGATGCCGACCTCGTCGACGAGCCCGGCGTCCAGGCACTGCTGGGCGATCGTGCCGGCGTTGACCCCGACGTGCCTGCCCTCGCCCGCGAGCTCACGGGCGAGCGCCACGGCCTTCTCGACCCCTTCGGTGACGAAGTGGAACGGCGCCCCTTCCCGGGGCCAGCCGTCCGGCACGGAGTGCGTGACCACCACGACGGGCACCCCCATCGGATGGTTGCCGCCCCACCCGCCGGTCAGGTCGAACAGCTTGCGCCCGACGACCAGCGCCCCGGTCTCCTGGAGGAGGCGGCGCCAGTGCGTGGCGCTCACCTCGGTGAGGTGGAAGGTGAGCTCGGGGTGGGTGGTCTCCACGGTCACATCGCCGTTGTCGTACCACTTGAACAGCTTGTCGAAGCCCGTCTCGTCGGGGCCGGAGATGTAGCCGTCCAGGGACATGCTGGCGCCGGTGTAGACCTTGGTCGTCATGGTTCCGCTCCTTCGTGGGGTGTCTGAGGGGTGGACCGCCGGCAACGGGAAAACTCATCGCCACCGGCGTACCGTGAGTCGTGTCTCGGGGAGAGAGCCCGCCTCCAGGGAGGCGCACCATGCCCACCACCGCACTCCCCTTCGCCCTCGACATCCCCCGTACGCACCCGCTGCGGGCGCGGGCGGTGAACGCCGCGGAAGTCCGGGCGATGCTCGCCGCGCTGGACGGGCTCTCTCCCGGCGATTGGTCGCTCGGCACGGCGTGCGAGGGCTGGACCGTGCGGGACGTGGTCTCCCACGTGGTGGGGCAGTACGAGGAGCTCGTCCGGCCCTGGCTGCTGATCGGCCGGGCGCTGCTCGGCCGTCGTCGCCATCCGCGGTTGTCGCCCCTGGACGCCCACAACCAGTGCCAGGTCGACGCGCGGCGCTCGGTACCGCCCCACGAGCTGGTCGGGCTGCTGTCCAGGTTCGGCCCGCAGGGCATCCGGGCGGCGCGGCGCATGCCGGTCGGCGTGCGGCGGCGGATCCCCCTCAGCCCGCTGTTCCCCGAGTCGAAGGAGCTGGCCGAGAATTCCATGGACTACCTGGCCAGGGTGCTGATCACCCGTGACACCTGGATGCACCGGGTGGACATCTGCGACGCCACCGGCCGCGAACTCGTTCTGCACGAGCACGACAAGGAGGTCGTCGGTCAGGTGCTGCTGGACCTCGCACTGGACTGGAGCGGCCCTCCGGTGTTCCTGGACCTGTCCGGGCCGGCCGGCGGCCGCTGGATGCTGGGCCGCGGAACGCCCGCCGTGGTGGTGCAGGCGGACGCCGTGACGCTGATGCGCCACCTCTCGGGCCGTCCGCCGCTCGGCGGCATCGGGTGCGAGGGCGATCCCGTCGGCACCGCGGCCGTCATGGCGGCCAGGGTTCCCTTCTGATCGACGTGGGGTCCGGCCGGCACGGGTGTGGAGTCGGGTGGGGGCGCGACCTGAGTACGTGCGCCCATGTGGTGCCACGGCCGCCCGCACCAGACTGGTGCCGTCCCGACGTACCGCCCGGCAGAGAGGCCCCACCCATGCGCACCGCACCGGCTCCCCGAGGGAAGACGCCGTACGTCGTCCTGGCCGCCGTGCTCTGGGCGGTGACCGCCCTGTCGCTCGGACTTCTGGGGGTCATGGCGCTGATCCTGAGCGTCTGGGCGGCGTCCGTCGGGGTGTCCCCGGTGTCGTACCTGCTCCTGGCGGCGCTGGTGGTCGTCGCCGCCGGAGGCGTACTCGCCCTGCTGTACCAGGCGCCCGGCATGCGCCGCCTGTCCCGCTCCGCCCGCATGGCCCTGCTCGGGGCCCTCGCCTTCCCGGTGCCGTCGGCCTTGGCCTTGTGGGCGCTGAACGCCTGAGCCGTCAGGACGACGGCGGCCGGGTCTCCACCATGACCACCTCGAACTCCTCCACCGACAGCACGGTCGTCCGACCCTTGGCCGCCGCCGCACCGCGCAGCGCGGCCGCCGGGGCCCGCGATGCCGCGAGGCTGTCCCGGTCGGCGTAGATCGCGCCCACGTGGCCCCGCCCACCGGCGCGGTCGACGAGCAGCGCAGCGCCCACGAAGCCCTGCACGGTCCGGAGCCGGGGCAGGACGTCGCTCTCGAAGGTGCCGACCAGGAGGTCGGCGTCGGACGGGGCGAACTGCAGCCGGGTCAGCCGGAAGCGGGCGCCCTCACCGGCCGACTCGGGCCGTGTGGCGACCGCCGCCTCCCAGTTGTCGACGGTCATGGTCGCGGCGAACTCCGAGAGCATCCGGGAGCGCAGCTCGCCCATGCGGTCGGCGCTCGCCCGGAGGGCCTCCTCGTCCTCCCACCACGTCCCGGTCAGCAGCTTGCCGACCTCGCGGTCCACGAACAGGCCGGCGCCCCGGTAGCCGGGCTCGCCGGCCAGTTGCTCCCGGCCTTCCCCGGTGAGGGCCTGCACGGCCCGGTCGAGCTTCGCCGGATCACCTGTCGCATAGGTCGTACGAACAAACATGGCAGCCTTTCGCGCCGGACCGGATCTCGCTGGCCGTATCTCCCTGTCCATGCGACGGCCGGGGCCGACGGGCGGCAAGGCGACCCGGGCGTTCGGGTGACGGCGCCGCCCGGTGGACGTGTGGCCGGGTACGCGCCTCCCGGCGCCGGCCACGGCCTGACCGCCCGCTGCCCCACGTCGTCGCACCGGACGTCCCGGCCCTCGCCCGCCCGGCGCCACTCGCCGGGGCCACGGGGCGCCGCCCCCGGTCGTACGGTCCGTCAGGACCGGCTGCCGCACAGCGGTGTCGGCCGCCCGAGAGCCGCGAGCCTCCCCCTCGCCCCCGGCCTGGGCACCGTCCGCTCACCGTTCAGGCCGCCCGGCCGCGGCGTGCCCGGCGCCGCCCCCGCTCCCCGCGCGGGCCGCATGGCACCCCGCCCCGGACCTGGGCCGTCGCGACGGCGCCGTTCCGGTGACCGCGACCCGGTCCAGCTCCGCCCGCTCACCGCCCGCACCTTCGGCATCGCCCGGCCCCACGTCCACGGCATGGGGACGTCCGCCCGCCGCCCCCGCGGAACCACCCCCCTCAACGCCGCCCGTGCGGCAGCGGAGTTCACGGCACCCGTCTCCCGCCCGCCACCGTCACCCACGCATCCGACGGCGACCGTTCGAGCCGCGCACCCGCCGCGACGGCAGGCGTCATCTCACCGGGACGGTGGCCAGCGCTGCCCCTCCATGAGGTTGCCCAGGCCCGTCCAGGCGAAGTTCATCAGGGTCGCGGCCGCCTCCTTGGCGGTCACCCCGGGGGTCTCGTTGGCCCACTGCGCCAGCGACTCGGCCGCCCCCACCAGCGCCTGCGCGAGCCCGGCGACGTCCCGGTCCCCGAACGCGGGGTCCTGGTGCGCGTCCCGGGCCGCCTCGCCTATCAGGCCGGTCACGAACGCGGCGATCTCGTCCCGCATGGCCGCCACCTCCGCGGCGAACGGCTCGCCGTGCGTACGCGCCTGCTGGTGCAGCACGGCCCAGCCGTCCGGGTGCTCGGCGGTGTGGGTGAAGAACGCGGTGAGCCCGGCCCACAGTTGCCGGTCGGCCGACGGCCCCGGTTCGGCGGCGTCCCGCTCGACCGCACCGCGGACGGCGGCGATCAGCGCGGCGGCCTCGCGGCGGATGCAGGCGGTGAAGAGCTCTTCCTTGGAGTTCAGGTACAGGTAGACCAACGGCTTGGACACCCCCGCCAGTTCGGCGATCTCGTCCATCGACGCCGCCCGGTACCCCCGCTGCCCGAAGGTCTGCACGGCCGCGTCCATCATCTGCCGCTCGCGCTCGGCCCGCGGCATGCGCTTCGGCTTCGCACCCGTGCTCTTCACGACAACCGTCCTCCCACTACCCCTCGGTAGTCGGTAAGCCTACGGGCCGCCGTAAGGGCGCATGCCGCGCACATAGCCAGGCGACACGTGCACCCTTCGCTACCGAAAGTATGCAGATCACTCCAGTGAGTGATATTCCGGGATGCCGACGGACTGCTTCCCTTCAGGCGTCGCTCTTTGCCGGACACTCCCGATCGGAGTTCTGAATGAGGCTGTTCGCCCGCCGCGCCTGCGTGGCGATGCTCCTGCTGCTTCCCCTCTCCGCGACCCCCGCCACCGCCGCCACCGCCGCCACCGCCGCCGACGAACCCGCACCGCTGCGGACCGCCGCGGCGCCGATCTCCGACCAGTACATCGTCACCCTGAAGCCCGGCACCACGTCGGCGGCCGGGATCACCCAGCTGCTCGGCGTCACCCCGCTCCACGAGTACACGCACGTACTGCGCGGCTTCTCGGCCGAGCTCAGCGCCTCCCAACTGGCGACCGTCCGCGGCCTGCCGGACGTACAGGCCGTCGAGCAGGACGCGGTGGTCACCGTCGGCCCCCTGCGCTCGAACCGCGTACCGGCCGCCAGTTGGGGGCTGGACCGCATCGACCAGCCCTACCTCCCGCTCAACCAGCAGTTCCACGTCAACAGCACCGGTGCGGGCGCCACGGCCTACATCCTCGACACCGGCATCGACTACCGGCACGCGGAGTTCGGCGGCCGTGCCGTGCCCGGCTTCGACGCGATGGGCGACGGCAGGAACGGCCAGGACTGCAACGGTCACGGCACGCATGTCGCGGGCACCGTCGGCGGGGCGACCTATGGCGTCGCCCGGCAGGCGGCCCTGGTCAGCGTCCGGGTCCTCGGCTGCGACGGCAAGGGCGCCTACTCCGGAATGATCGCCGGGATGGACTGGGTGGCGAAGAACGCCAAGCAGCCCGCAGTCCTCAACGGCTCCCTCGGCGGTCCGCGGAGCGAAGCCGTCAACCAGGCCGCCACCAACCTGTCGGACAGCGGTGTCCTGCCCGTGGTCGCCGCCGGCAACGACTCGATCGACGCGTGCAACGTCTCGCCCGCGAGCGCGGCACGGGTCCTCACCGTCGGGGCGAGCGACCACCAGGACAAGGAGACCGGCTTCTCCAACTACGGCCCCTGCCTGGACATCTACGCTCCCGGCGCCGCCATCGTCTCGGCGAGGCTCGGCGGCGGGAGCGTGGCGCTGAACGGCACGTCCATGGCCGGCCCCCATGTCGCGGGCGTGGCCGCCCTGCTCAAGGCGCGCCACCCCTCGGCGACGCCCGCGCAGGTGTACACCTGGGTCCTCGACCAGTCGGTGAAGGACGTCCTCACGGTGAGCAAGTCCTCCCCCAACCGCCTGCTCCAGACCGGCGGGCTCTGACCAGCACGAAGTGCCCCCGCCGGCCCGTCAGCCGGTGGGGGCACTCCCACGTGCCGGTACGTCAGGCGGCGGCCGGGACGGTCACCTTCTGCTCGGCGTCGCGTACGCCGTACGCGTCGTCGTCGATCGGGGAGGACGACGCCGCGTTGTACGCGTCGTGGTCCAGGATCTTCTCGCGGGCGGCGACGACGACCGGGACGAGCGCCTGGCCGGCGACGTTCGTAGCCGTACGCATCATGTCCAGGATCGGGTCGATGGCCATCAGCAGGCCGACGCCCTCCAGCGGCAGGCCCAGCGTGGAGAGGGTCAGCGTGAGCATGACCGTGGCGCCGGTGAGGCCCGCGGTGGCGGCGGAGCCGATCACCGAGACGAAGGCGATCAGCAGGTAGTCGCCGATGCCCAGCTGGACGTCGAAGATCTGCGCGATGAAGATCGCGGCGAGCGCCGGGTAGATCGCGGCGCAGCCGTCCATCTTCGTCGTGGCGCCGAACGGCACGGCGAAGGAGGTGTACTCCTTCGGCACGCCGAGGCGCTCGGTGACCTTGACCGTGACCGGCATGGTGCCGACGGACGAGCGGGAGACGAAGGCCAGCTGGATCGCGGGCCAGGCGCCCTTGAAGAACTGGACCGGGTTGACCTTGGCGACGGTCGCCAGCAGCAGCGGGTAGACGCCGAAGAGGACCAGCGCGCAGCCGATGTAGACGTCGGCGGTGAAGGTGGCGTACTTGCCGATCAGGTCCCAGCCGTACTCGGCGATGGCGTAGCCGATGAGGCCGACGGTGCCGACCGGGGCGAGGCGGATGACCCACCACAGGGCCTTCTGGAGCAGCTCCAGGACCGACTCGCTCAGGGTGAGGATCGGCTGGGCCTTCTCACCGAGCTTCAGCGCGGCGATACCGGCGACGGCGGCCATGAAGACGATCTGGAGAACGTTCAGCTCGGTGAAGGGCGTGATGACGTCCGTCGGGATGATGCCGGTGAGGAAGTCCAGCCAGGAGCCGGCCTTCTCGGGCAGCTTGCCGTCCTTCGGGGTCAGGCCGGTGCCCGCGCCCGGGTTGGTGAGCAGGCCGATCACCAGACCGATGGCCACGGCGATCAGCGACGTGATCATGAACCAGAGCAGGGTGCGGGTGGCCAGCCGGGCCGCGTTGTTGACCTTCCGCAGGTTGGTGATGGACACCAGGATCGCGAAGAAGACGAGCGGGGCGACGGCCAGCTTCAGCAGCTGGACGAAGATGTGGCCGACCTTGTCGAGCGTGGTGTGCAGCCACTGCACGTCATAGGTGCGGGTGACCCAGCCGAGGACGACGCCGAGGACGAGACCGGCGACGATCTGGGCCCAGAAGGGCACCTTGGGTATGCGGGACAAGCGCTCAGCGGGGGTTTCGGTGCTCGCGGACGCGGACACGGACACACTCCAGTGGTACGTATCGGGGAATACGGGACGGGGTGCGGCGCACACGCCATTCCGGCGGCGCCGCTGCATGATGCCGGGTCAGATTTCGCGGCAACAGACCGCGGACATACAGCGGCAGAGGTCGACATGCAGGCGCGCCACGAGCGGGATGCTCATGGCGTCGGCTTCGGGGCGCACTGCTGTCTTCACGCCGAACACGTTAACACTTGAACTTTGAGGACCTCAAAGCACTTCTTTGGGGGCACGGGGCGCCGGAACGCCAACACCCCCGTGCGAAGCGCGGCTTCGGCACGGGGGTGCGGGAGATGCGTGAGCTACCTCACTGGACGGTGCTGTCCTCGCGGGTGCGGTTGGCCTCCAGACGGGCCTTGGCGCTGTCGACCTTCTCGACGATCTGCGCGGACATCGCGTCACGCTGCTTGCGCAGCAGGACGAAGCTGAGGGGCGCCGAGATGACGATCGACAGGAGCAGCACCCACAGGAGGTTGGAGTCCCCGAGGCCACGCGGCAGCACACCGACGTACACCAGACCCCACAGGGTGAGGAAGCAGCCGGCGAAAATGCCCAGGCGCATGAGGGTGTACCGGATCGTGGCGCTCGTGCTGGGAGCAGCGGACACGGCGGGGCCTTCTTCCTTCGTATTCCTTCGTACGGCGTTCCTGCCCGTCTAGTGAAGCACGTGAGGAATCGATCAATTCAGGGGGTGAGCGGCAGATACATGATGATGTCGTCGCGGTCGTCACCGTCGGTGACGCGGATCGCGTCCGGGATGCGTCCGACCTCCTTGTAGCCGCACGAGCCGTAGAACCGGTCGACGCCGGTGCCGCCGCGGCAGGTGAGCCGGATCGCCTCGATGCCGTCGATGCCGCGTACCGCGGCCTCCGTCGCGGCCATGAGGTCGCGGCCGTACCCCTTGCCCTGGTGACGGGGGTGGACCATCACGGTGTAGAGCCACACCCAGTGCTTCATCAGGCGGTGCGTGTTGTGCGTGATGAAGGCCGTGGCGGCGACGGCGCCGTCCTCGTCGCGGCCGACGAGGAGGCGGGTGCGGCCCTCGGTGATGGCGGTGAGGTGCTTGACCCACTCCGGGCGGATGTCGTCCGGGGTGACGGGCGGGACGAAGCCGACGGAGCCGCCCGCGTTGGAGACGTCCGTCCACAGGGCGAGGACGCCGTCGCGGAGGGCAGAGTCGATCTGCGGGTCCAGTTCGAAGTTCAACGGCATGCGTTCGACGATAAACGGCTCAGCGCAGGGCCTGTGCGGCTATCCGCAGGTCGGACACCAGGCCCCCGTAGACCGCCTCGCGGTCGTCGGCACGCAGCACCGCCGAGGGGTGGATGGTCGCGACCAGGCACTCGCCGCGCTCCTCGTGGCCGGGGAACGGCAGCAGCATGCCACGCTGCCTGGTGACCCGGAACGACGAGCCGAGCAGGGCCTTCCCGGCCGTGGCGCCGAGGGCGACGATCACCGCGGGGTCGACGAGCCGCAGCTCGGCCTCCAGCCACGGCTTGCAGGCGGTCATCTCGCGGAGGCTGGGCGACTTGTGGATACGGCGCTTGCCGCGTTCGGGGACGACCTCGAACTTGAAGTGCTTGACGGCGTTGGTGACGTAGGTGTCGCCCGGCTCGATCCCGGCCTCGTCCAGCGCCCGGGTGAGCACCTTCCCGGCCGGCCCGACGAACGGCGCGCCCTGCCGGTCCTCCTGGTCGCCCGGCTGCTCGCCGACCAGCATGACCCGCCCGTGGGGGTTCCCGGCGCCGAACACCGTCCGGGTCGCGTCCCGGTGCAGCGGGCACCCCCGGCACCCGGCGGCCGCCTCGCGCAGCGCCTCGATACCGGCCGCCTCCGGCACGAAGGGTTCGGCGGTGTACGCCTCCTCGGGGGCCTGGGTACCAGCCATGGCCCCCGGGTACCCCGGGGGCGGCGGGAAAACGCCGCTGTGGGGCGTCCCGCGGCGACCACGGGCGCACCGCCCACCCGGACAGCCGCCGACGAGCCCCCGGCGCAGGGCGCCCCGTGCGGGGCGCCCGCCTCAGACGCGCATCGGCTGGGGCGACTCGCGGCGGTCGGGGTCCGGGCCCGGGTACTCGCGGATGATCTCGTAGCGGGTGTTGCGCTCCACCGGACGGAAACCGGCGTCGCGGATCAGCTCCAGCAGATCGTCGCGGCCCAGCTTGTTCGGCGTGCCGTAGTTGTCCGCGTCATGCGTGATCTTGTACTCGACGACCGAGCCGTCCATGTCGTCCGCACCGTGCTGGAGCGCCAGCTGCGCGGTCTGCACGCCGTGCATGACCCAGAAGACCTTGACGTGCGGGACGTTGTCGAACAGCAGCCGGGAGACCGCGAAGGTCTTCAGCGCCTCCGCGCCGGTCGCCATCGTCGTCCGCGCCTGCAGCCGGTTGCGGATCTTGCCGTCCTGCATGTCCACGAAGTCGTGCTGGTAGCGCAGCGGGATGAAGACCTGGAAGCCGCCGGTCTCGTCCTGCAGCTCCCGCAGCCGCAGCACGTGGTCCACCCGGTGCCGGGGCTCCTCGATGTGCCCGTACAGCATCGTGCACGGGGTCTTCAGGCCCTTCTCGTGCGCGAGGCGGTGGATCCGGGACCAGTCCTCCCAGTGGGTGCGGTGGTCCACGATGTGCTGGCGCACTTCCCAGTCGAAGATCTCCGCGCCACCGCCGGTCAGCGACTCCAGACCGGCCTCGATCAGCTCGTCGAGGATCTCCGAGGCCGACAGCCCGGAGATCGTCTCGAAGTGGTGGATCTCGGTGGCGGTGAAGGCCTTCAGCGAGACGTTCGGCAGCGCCTTCTTCAGCTCGCTGAGCGAACGCGGGTAGTAGCGCCACGGCAGGTTGGGGTGGAGCCCGTTGACGATGTGCAGCTCGGTGAGGTTCTCGTTCTCCATCGCCTTGGCGAGGCGGACGGCTTCCTCGATGCGCATGGTGTACGCGTCCTTCTCGCCCGGCTTGCGCTGGAACGAGCAGTAGGCGCACGACGCGGTGCAGACGTTCGTCATGTTCAGGTGCCGGTTGACGTTGAAGTGCACCACGTCGCCGTTCTTGCGCGTCCGCACCTCGTGGGCGAGGCCACCGAGCCAGGCCAGGTCGTCCGACGCGTACAGAGCGATACCGTCCTCGCGGGTCAGCCGCTCCCCGGACCGGACCTTCTCCTCCAGCTCGCGCTTGAGCCCCGCGTCCATGACGCCTCCCATACGTGTGTCAATCGGGCTCCCCCACCGTACGCCTACGGTTCTTCCGGCAGGTCGCCGACCCGGTTCTCCCACTTCGTGGAGAGCACGATCGTCGTCCGGGTGCGGGAGACGCCCTTCGTGCCGGAGAGCCGGCGGATGGTCTTCTCCAGGCCGTCCACGTCGCTCGCCCGCACCTTGAGCATGAACGAGTCGTCACCGGCGATGAACCAGCAGTCCTCGATCTCGGCCAGGTCCCGCAGCCGGCGCGCCACGTCCTCGTGGTCGGCGGCGTCGGAGAGGGAGATGCCGATCAGCGCCGTGACGCCGAGGCCGAGGGAGGCGGAGTCGACGGTGGCGCGGTAGCCGGTGATGACGCCGGCCGCTTCCAGGCGGTTGATGCGGTCGGTGACGGAGGGCCCGGAGAGCCCGACGAGCCGGCCGAGCTCGGCGTACGAGGCCCTGCCGTTCTCGCGAAGGGCCTGGATGAGCTGCCTATCCACGGCGTCCATATACCTGAAGCCTTCCATTATTCAGCAACACAGCATGTTTGATTGTAGAATCAAAGGCACACAGGGCCAATACCCTGTGAATCTTTCGGATGATCAAAGACGATCCGTCAGGAGATGCCACTCATCGTGTACACGATCGAGATGGCCTGCGCCCACATGCGCGCGCTGCACGGGCCGGCCAACCGCTCGCGTGCCCGCCGGCCGGCCGCCGCGCACCGGGCCGACCGCGTGTCCGCGCCCCGCCGCACCACGCCGAGAGGCGCTAGTCCCCACGCGCGCCCCCGCCCAGCTGCCCCTTCCAGCGGCGGTACAGCCGGTGCGGCACACCCGCCGCGTCCAGCACCCGCCCCGCGACGAAGTCCACCAGGTCCTGGATGTGCGTCGCGCCCGCGTAGAACGCCGGAGAGGCGGGCAGCACCACCGCGCCCGCCTCGTCCAGCGCCACCAGGTGCTTGAGCGTCTGGCCGTTCAGCGGGGTCTCCCGCACCGCGACCACCAGCGGGCGGCGCTCCTTCAGCGTCACGCTCGCCGCCCGCTGCAGCAGGTCCTTCGACAGACCGAGCGCCACGCCCGCCACGCAGGCGGTGGACGCGGGCACGATCAGCATCCCCTTGACGGGGTACGACCCCGACGACGGCCCCGCCGCCAGGTCACCCGCCGCCCAGTGCCGTACGTCCGACACGTCCACCTGATACGCGCCGGGCTTCCCGTCCGCGCCCCGCGACAGCCACTCGGTGAGGTCCTCGCGCCAGTGGGCGTCCCGGAAGGCGATCCCGGTCTCGTCCAGCAGCGTCAGCCGCGACGCCCGGGACACCACCAGATCGACGCTCTCCCCGGCAGCGAGCAGCCCGCGCAGCACGGCGGCGGCGTACGGGGTCCCTGACGCCCCCGACACCCCGACGACCCACGGACGACGCTGCGTTTCTACCGGCTCCACGCAGCTGAGCCTATCCGGCCGGGCAGGTACCGGACCGGCCGGTACGGAACCGATCAAGGTGCCCCGGACGTTTCCGGGGGAGACGTGCGACACCACAGGGGGCCGCCATGGCAGGAACGACAAGGGGCGACGTCACCGGCCGGAGGACCGGCGCCGGCCGGGTCAAGGCGGCCGCCGCGCTGATGGGCGCGTGGGTGGCGCTGCTGTGGCTGCTGGAGGCCGTGGACCTGGCGAGCGGGCACGCCCTGGACGCGTACGGCATCTCACCGCGCGAGGTGGTCGAGCTGCGCGACCTGGTCCCGGCGGCGTTCCTGCACTTCGGGTTCGGGCACGTGGCGGCGAACACCGTGCCGCTGCTGGTGTTCGGCTTCCTCGCCGCGCTCGGCGGCATCCGCCGCTTCCTGGCCGTCGCCGCGCTGATCGTGGTCGTCGACGGCCTGGGCGTCTGGCTGGTCTCCCCCGCGTACAGCGTCACCGCGGGCGCGTCGGGCCTGATCTTCGGGCTGTTCGGCTACCTGCTGGTGCGGGGCTTCGTGGACCACAAGCCGATGGACATCGTCGTCGGCCTGCTCATCGGCGCCGTCTGGGGCAGCACGATCCTGCTCGGCATCTCGCCCACGCAGTCGGGCGTCAGCTGGCAGGGCCACCTTTTCGGACTGCTCGCGGGCGTGGCGGCGGCCTTCGTCTTCCGCCGCCGGCGCCCGCGCGGTGCGGCGGCGCTCACGGTGTGAGGCCGCGCACCACCAGGTCGGTCAGCGCGCACAGGAAGAGCGCCACACCGATGAAGCCGTTCGTCGTGAAGAACGCCCGGTTCAGCCGGGACAGGTCGTGCGGGCGCACGATGGTGTGCTCGTAGACGAAGGCGACCACCACGATCACCAGGCCGGCCCAGAAGAACGCGCCCGCGCCGGTGACCAGGGCGTACCAGACCAGCAGCGCGGTCGTGACGGCATGGCAGGCGCGGGCGCCGTGGAGGGCCGCGGGGACGCCGAAGCGGGCCGGGACCGACTTCACCCCGTGGGCGCGGTCGGCCTGGACGTCCTGACAGGCGAAGATCAGGTCGAAGCCGCCGATCCAGACGCCCACGGCGAGGCCCAGGATCACCGCGTCCCAGGACCACTCCCCGGTGACCGCGATCCACGCGCCGACCGGACCCATCGCCTGCGCGAGGCCCAGGATGGCGTGCGGGAAGTTCGTGAACCTCTTCCCGTACGGATAGACCACCATCGGGACGACCGCGACCGGCGCGAGCGCCAGGCACAGCGGGTTCAGCAGGGCGGCCGCGCCGAGGAACGCCACCAGGGCCACCAGCGCCCCGGTCCAGGCCGTGCGGACGGACACGGCGCCGGTGACCAGCTCGCGGCCCGCCGTGCGCGGGTTACGGGCGTCGATCTCGCGGTCGATGATCCGGTTGCAGGCCATCGCGAAGGTACGCAGGCCCACCATCGCGACGGTGACCAGGAGCAGCTCCACCCAGTGGACGGTCCCGTCGTCCTGGTACATCGCGGTGAGCGAGGCGATGTACGCGAAGGGCAGCGCGAAGACCGAGTGCTCGATGAGCACCAGGCGCAGGAAGGCCTTCACCTTCCCGGCAGGCCGCGGCACGGCGGACGCGGACGCCGAGGCGGACGCGGTCACAGCCCGTACTCCTTCCAGCGGCGGTCGACCAGCGCCGCCGTGGCCGGGTCGGACTCGACCATGTCGGGCCAGCCGCCGTCACGGGTGTAACCCTCCTCGGGCCACTTCTTCGTGGCGTCGATGCCCGCCTTGCCGCCCCAGAACTGCTGGTACGACGCGTGGTCCAGGTGGTCGACCGGTCCCTCGACGACCGTCAGGTCGCGGGCGTAGTCGGTGTTGCCGAGGGCCCGCCAGGACACCTCGTGCAGGTTGCGGACGTCGCAGTCGGCGTCGACGATCACGATCAGCTTGGTCAGCGACATCATGTGGGCGCCCCAGATGGCGTGCATGACCTTCTGCGCGTGCTTCGGGTACTTCTTGTCGATCGAGACGATCGCGCAGTTGTGGAAGCCGCCCGACTCCGGCAGGTGGTAGTCCACGATGTCCGGGACGATGATCTTGAGCAGGGGGAGGAAGAACCGTTCCGTCGCCCGGCCCAGCGGGCCGTCCTCCGTCGGCGGGCGGCCCACCACGATCGACTGGAGCAGCGGACGCTTCCGCATCGTCACGCAGTCGATCTTCAGCGCGGGGAACGGCTCCTGCGGGGTGTAGAAGCCGGTGTGGTCGCCGAACGGACCCTCCGGGAGCATCTCGCCGGGCTCCAGCCAGCCCTCCAGGACGACCTCCGCCTGCGCCGGGACCTGGAGCGGCACGGTCTTGCAGTCGACCATCTCGATCCGCTTGCCCTGGAGGAAGCCGGCGAACAGGTACTCGTCGATGTCCTCGGGCAGCGGCGCGGTCGAGGCGTACGTCACCGCCGGCGGCGCCCCGAACGCGATCGCGACCGGCAGCCGCTCCCCGCGCCGGGCGGCGACCTGGTAGTGGTTGCGGCTGTCCTTGTGGATCTGCCAGTGCATGCCGATGGTGCGCTTGTCGTGGCGCTGGAGCCGGTACAGCCCGAGGTTGCGGATGCCGTTCTCGGGGTGCCGCGTGTGGGTCAGGCCCAGGTTGAAGAACGACCCGCCGTCCTTGGGCCAGGTGAAGAGCGCGGGGAGCTTGTCCAGGTCGACGTCGTCACCGGTGAGGACGACCTCCTGCACCGGGCCGTCCTTGACCTTCTTCGGCGGCACGTGCGTCATCGCGCCCAGCTTGCCGAAGGCCTCGCGCACGCCCACGAAGCCGTGCGGCAGCTCCGGCTTCAGCAGCCCGCCGATCTTCGCGCTGATCTCGTCGTACGACTTCAGGCCCAGGGCCTTCAGCAGCCGGCGGTCCGTCCCGAAGACGTTCATCGCGAGGGGCATCGAGGAGCCGCGGACGTTCTCGAAGAGGAGGGCCGGGCCGCCGGACTTCTGGACCCGGTCGACGATCTCCCCGATCTCCAGATACGGGTCGACTTCGGCCTTGATGCGCTTGAGGTCGCCTTCGCGCTCCAGCGCCCTGAGCAGCGAGCGAAGATCGTCGTAAGCCATAGGGCCCAGTATCGGTCACCGGCTACGCTGGGCTTGTCACCGGGGCTGACCAAACGCGGCCCGCCAATGCTTCCAGGGGGCTGTCCCACATGCTCAGGGCACTGCTGTACATCCTGCCGCTGGCGCTGACGATCTACGCGTTCATCGACTGCCTGAACACCCCCGAGGACGAGGCCAAGCACCTCCCGAAGGTGGCCTGGATCTTCATCATCCTGCTCTTCTGGATCGTCGGCCCGATCGTCTGGTTCGCCGCCGGCAAGCTGCGCCACGCCCCGGCCGGTGGCCGCACCCCCGGCGAGTGGCACCGCAACCACCGCACGGAATGGGTCGCGCCGGACGACAACCCCGAGTTCCTGAAGTCCCTCCGTGACGAGAACAAGAAGGACGAGTCGCTCCTGAAGGACTGGGAGGCCGACCTGCGCCGCCGCGAGGAAGAGCTCAAGAAGAAGGACACGGACGAGCAGCAGGACGGCGGCGACACCGGCCCCGAGAAGTCCTGACCCGCTTGGGGACACGGCTCCGGTGACCTTCGCGGAAGGCCACCGGCGTCCTCGGCTTCACCGCAGGCCGCCGCCGAGCCGAAGGTACGCCCGGCCCGGCGTGACCAGCGGTCTCCGGCCGACGGAGGCGGGTGAGCGGCTGCACCCTGTCCGCCCGGCGCTCCATGAGCCAGTGGGGCGTCCCGCCGATGGGCCCATCGGCGCCACCGGTGCCGTGTCGGTGCCCAAGGCGGGGAAGGGTACCTCCCATGGACGACAAGCAGCAGGCACGGCGGTGGCTGGAGACGGCCGTCGCCGAGGCGCGCGCCGGGCTCGCCGAGGGCGGGATCCCCATCGGGGCCGCCCTGTACGGGGCGGACGGCAGGCTCCTCGGGCGGGGGCGCAACCGGCGCGTACAGGACGGCGATCCGTCCACGCACGCGGAGACGGCCGCGTTCCGGGCGGCCGGGCGGCAGCGGTCGTACCGGGGGACGACCATGGTGACCACGCTGTCGCCGTGCTGGTACTGCAGCGGACTGGTGCGGCAGTTCGGGATCTCGCGGGTGGTGATCGGCGAGGCGGAGACGTTCCACGGCGGCCACGGCTGGCTCGCGGAGCACGGCGTGGAGGTGGTGCTGCTCGACGACCCGGCGTGCGTCGCCATGATGCGCGACTTCATCGAGGAACACCCGGCGCTCTGGAACGAGGACATCGGTGATGAGTGAACGACGACGGATTCCCACCATCGACCTGGCGCCGTGGCTGTCCGGTGACCCCGACGCCCGCGCCGCCACCGCGCGCACCGTGGACCGGGCGCTGTGCACCGCCGGGTTCCTGCTGGTGACCGGGCACGGAGTCGATCCGGGGCTGCGGGCGGCGATCCGGCGGGAGGCGCGCGCGTTCTTCCACCTGGACGCCCGGCTGAAGGAGCCCTACGCCGTGAAGGTCGGCGGGCGCGGCTGGCTCGGGCCGGGCGCGGAGGCCAACGCGTACGCGGAGGGGACGCAGAGCCCCCCGGACCTGAAGGAGTCGCTGTCGTTCGCGTCCCACGAGCCGACCGGCGACCCGGCGGTGGACGCGGAGTGGTTCCTGCCCAACACCTGGCCCGCCGAGGTGCCGGGGCTGAGGCCCCTGGTGGAGGAGTACCTGGCGCGGATGCGGGAGCTGTCGGACCGGCTGCTCCAGCTGCTGGGCGTGGCGCTCGGCGAGGGCGAGGACTTCTTCACCCGGCACACCGCTCACCCCACCTGGGGCTTCAACATCAACTGGTACCCGGGGCGGGACGTGCTCGGGGAGCCGGAGCCGGGCCAGTTCCGGATCGGGCCGCACACCGACTTCGGGACGGTGACCCTGCTCGACCGGCAGGCGGGCAGGGGCGGGCTCCAGGTGTTCACCGACGAGGGCGGCTGGGAGGACGCCCCGTACGACCCGGACGCCTTCACCGTCAACATCGGCGACCTGATGGCCTTCTGGACCGGCGGGCGCTGGCGCTCGGGCCGCCACCGGGTGCTGCCGCCGCCCGCGGACGTGCCGTCCGAGGAGCTGATGTCGCTGGTGTACTTCTACGAGTGCGATCCCGGCACGGACGTCAGGGGCACCGACTCGCACGCGTACCTGCGCGCGCAGCTTGATGCGATCACGACTGAATGACGGTTCGCCCGACCCCTCACGCGGCCAACGGTTCGAAAGTAACCTTGACTTGACGCTGAGTCACGGGGGGTGGCGGTGGACAGAGCGCTGTACGGCCGCGAGGCGGTCCTGGACGAGTACGGTCTGGCCGCACGGCTGACCGGCATCACTCCGTACAGCTTCGCCCCCGCCGGGTACGAGCACGGTGACGATCCGCCCGTCACCGTCTTCACCGGCGGCCGCGGCATGGGCAAGACCGCGCTGCTCAAGCAGATCCGCAACGCCTACCGGGGCGGCACCCCGCTCGCCCTGCTGGACTGCGCGCACATCGAGCCGCCCCTCGACCACGGGCCCGGCTGGAACCCCCTGACGGGCGCGCTGGCGGAGCTGGCCGTGCAGTTGTCGCCGAGGGTGCTCACGGCGAAGCCGGTGGAGTTCCCGCGCCTCGCCCTGGGCCTGGCGGCGGTCGCGGTCACCGGCTGGTCGCAGGAGGACGACGACCGGGCGCGGCGGGACCTCCAGCGCCTCGGCCCGGTCCTCGCGACCGTCGACGAGGCCAAGGGCGCGGCCGGTACGTGGGTCTCCAAGGTGCTGGCCAAGCTGGCCGCCACGGCCGCGGAGTCGACGGCGCCGCTCGCCGGGTTGCTGGCCGAGGCGACGGTGGAGACGGTCATGGAGGAGGTGTTCGGCCGCTCCCAGCGCAAGTCCAGGGCCTGGTACGGCTCGTACCGCAATGCGGGCGGCCGGGGCGAGCTGGGGCTGCACCAGCTCGCCGTCGACTTCGAGCGCGGCGGACGCCGCCAGGAGGAGGCGGAAGGATTCCTGGTCGGCGCGCTGGTGGAGGACGTACGCCAGGCGTACGTGGGCCTCACCCGGCGCGGAACGCGGCGCGGCCGCCCGGTCGTCCTGCTGGACAACGCCCACCTCCCGCTCGGCCGGCGCCTGGTCGAACCGGTCCTGCGGGACCGCAGCGCCGGCAGCCGCGACCAGCTCGTCATCGTCGCCTCGTCGCGGGACGGCGACCACGAGGGGCTGCGCCGGGCGACCCGGAAGCGGCTGCCGGAGGTCGCGCACAAGGCGGGCTGGGAGCGGGGCGCGGACATCACGTCGGGCATCCTCGCCGTGGAGCTGACCCCGCTGAGCGCGGCGCACACCCGGGCCGTGTTCGACCGGTACGACCCGGAGGGGTGCGCCCCGGCCGACCTGTCGCGGGCGGTCCACCGGCTGACGGGCGGGCGGCCGCTGGCGGTGGCGCTGCTCGGGCGGGCGGCGGGCGGGGTGCCGGCGGGCAGCCGCGGCGGGCTCACGCCGGGTGCGCTGCTGGACCTGACGGTGGAGTTGCGCGAGGACTCCGCCGCCGTACCGGTCGCGGACACCCTGCTGGGCGAGCTGCTGCCGCCGGGGGTGCGCCCGGACGTGGCCGCCGTGCTGGCCGCCGCCCACGACGAGGAGTCGGCCCGCGTGCTGGCCCGCACCCGGCTGCGCGGCGCGTCGGCGGAGGGTGACATGGCGCTGCTGGTGCGGGACGCGCTGCGGGCGGACGGCTGGCCCGAGGGGGGCGGGCACTTCGTGGCCGACCCGTTGCTGCGGGCCCTGCTGCTGCACCGGCTGCGCTTCCACGACGCCGACCCGCCCGCGCACGCCGCGTGGCGCGCGGTCCACGAGACGCTGCACCGCCACTACGGCCCCGGCCCGGCGCCCGACCGGCTCCGGCAGGACCTGGCGCTCGGCCGGACCGAGGAGGCGGTGACCGAGCTGCGGCTGACGTTCCCCGGCCCGGACGTGCCGGGCTGGCTGGACCGGCTGCGGGTCGTCGCCTCCGCCCCGTACCCCCGCGAACACCGGCACACCGGTCCCGATCCGCGCCGCGCGGTGGCGCTCGGCGAGGACCCGGGCGGCCCGCTGCCGGACGGGCTGGACGCGGACGCCACGGCACTGCACCTGGGGCTGCGGCGGCTGCTGCACGCGGTGTGGTTGCTGACCGACCCGCTGGCGCTGCCCGACGACGACGTGGTGGACAAGCTGGTGCACGAGCTGCGCCAGCTGTCCGGCCGGCACCTGACCGGCACCAGCACGCTGTGGGACGCGGCCACCCACTGGCCGAGGGACATCCGTGCCTGGCGGGGCCTCACGGTCCCCCCGGGCCGGGAGGACGGAGTCTGACGTGCCCAATCCACTCCGCTACCGGGTCTTCTACACCACCCGGCAGAAAATCGTCACCAGCGTGCTGGTGCTGGCGCTGCTGGCCTGGGGCACGGTCTACGCCGTCGGCCGGCTGACCACCCCGGAGGACCGCTCCTGCGCCCCGGGGGTCGTGCGCCCGGTGGGCGGTGACGAGTGCGTCGGGGTCTCCGGTGACGGCTTCGACTTCGAGGTACCGGCTCTGAAGGACGTCACCGGGGCCATCGCCGAGGAGAACAGGAAGCTGAGGGCGGGCGAGTACGCCACGGTGGCGCTGCTGCTGCCGCTGACCTCCACGAGCCCGTCGATGCGGACCAAGATCCTGCACGAGGTGCAGGGCGCGTTCGCCCAGCAGTACGAGGCCAACAACAAGTCCAACAACCAGGTCCCCAAGATCCGGCTGGTCCTGGCCAACACCGGCAACGGCAACGCCCACTGGCGCACGGCCGTGGCCGCCCTGAAGGCGATGACCGGCGCGCCCCACCACCTGCGCGCGGTGTCCGGCATAGCGACCAGCAGCGCCCCCGTCCGGCAGGCGGTGGCCGAGCTGACCGGTGCGGGCATCGCGGTCGTCGGCACCACCATCACCGCCGACGACCTCACCAACGGGCCCGGCAGGAAGCCCTTCCCGGGCCTGGCGCGGGTCTCCCCCACCAACAGCGACGAGGCCGAGGCGCTGTCCCACTTCGGCAGGGTGAACGCGGCGAAGGCGATCCTCGTCCATGACGCCCGCGACGGCGACCACTACACGGACACCCTGAAGGCCGCCTTCTCGAAGCTGCTGGCGAAGTCCCCCTACCAGCCGCAGCTGTTCACCTCGCCCAAGGACCCGACCCAGGAGGGGCCCACCGCCAACACGTTCCGGCAGATCGCCCACCTGCTGTGCACCACCCGCGCGGACACCGTGTTCTTCGCCGGGCGGCACACACAGCTGCGGCAGTTCATCAACGCGCTGGGCGCGCGCGGCTGTACGCACCGGCCGTTCACCGTGCTGACCGGCGACGAGGGCTCCTATCTGGGCGCGGACCCCCAGCTCGACCGGAACGCGCTCGGCAAGGGCCTGACCGTCCGCTACGCCGCGCTGGCCCATCCCGACGCCTGGCAGGAGGCCCCCGGCAGGACGCCCCCGAAGGCGGGCGGGTCACCGGCGGCGTACGAGCGGTTCCGCTCGATGATGGACGCGGTGGGCACGGCGGAGGTGGGCCCGGTGGGGCCGGTCGAGCTCTCCGACGGGCAGTCGATCATCGCGTACGACGCGCTGGCCACGGCCGTGCACGCGATCCGGCAGGCGACGGTCGAGGGCCGGCTGCCGCCCCTGGAGGACGTGGGACTCCAGTGGCCGCAGGTCACCGGGGACCTGCGGGTGAAGGGCGCGAGCGGCTGGATCTGCCTGGACAACCACGGCAATCCCTACAACAAGGCGGTGCCGGTGGTGGAGCTGACGCGGGACAAGCCCCGGTTCGTGCAGATCGCCTGGCCGGAGGGGAAACCCCCGACCGCCGAGTGCATGCCGCCCCGCACTCCGTAGCCCTAGGGCCTCTCGTTCGGATCTTGCTGGGCTCGTGACGCCTGGGCACCGCACCTCGCGGCGTTGTCGTCGGTCGCCAATGCTCCGCAGTGGCTCCTCCCCCTGCCTTCGGCGGGGGGACCCCCACCTCCGCCTTGCGAT
>NZ_JBEPEL010000027.1:0-77630 GCF_040300825.1 Streptomyces sp. NPDC000229 | reverse complement strand
CGCTCGACGGAGCGCCCGTCCGCACCCAGAGCGGCCTGCGGCTGGCCGCGGACAGCTCCCTGGGCATCGACACCGTCCAGCTCAATGGCGAGGGCTTCGAGCTGCTGGTGAACAAGGGGGACACCGTTTCCCGCGGGCAGGCCGTCGTGCGGTGGGACCCCGCGGCCGTCGAGGCGGCCGGCAAGTCGCCGATCTGCCCCGTCGTGGCCCTGGAGGCCACCGCCGACTCGCTGGGCGACGTCGTCGAGGACGGCGATGTGAAGGCCGGCGACGAGCTCTTCTCCTGGAAGTGACGTCGTTGCCGTCCCGCTCGGGACGGCAAGGGGTCGGGACATTCACACGCAGCGGCCCGGGGTCGTTGCTCAATCGGAGACAGGTGTAATGGAGACAACGCTGCGGGGCGTCGGCGTGAGCCATGGTGTGGCGATCGGCGAGGTGCGCCACATGGGGACGGCTGTCCTCGAGCCGCCGGCCAAGCAGATTCCGGCCGAGGAGGCGGAGCGCGAACAGGGGCGTGCTCGCCAGGCCGTCGAGGCGGTGGCCGCCGATCTGATCGCGCGCGGCAATCTGGCCGGGGGCGAGGCACAGCACGTGCTCGAGGCGCAGGCCATGATGGCCCAGGACCCCGAGCTGATGGCCGACGTCGATCGTCGTATCGCTGTGGGGAGCACGGCGGAGCGGGCCGTGTACGACGCGTTCGCCGCCTACCGGGCGCTGCTGGCCGGTGCCGGGGAGTATCTGGCGGGGCGGGTCGCGGACCTGGACGATGTGCGCAACCGGATCGTGGCGCGCCTGCTGGGTGTGCCGATGCCCGGCGTTCCGGACAGTGACGAGCCGTATGTGCTGATCGCGCGGGATCTTGCTCCGGCGGACACGGCGCTGCTGGATCCGACGCTGGTGCTCGGTTTTGTGACCGAGGAGGGCGGGCCGACCAGCCACAGTGCCATTCTGGCGCGGGCGCTGGGTGTGCCGGCCGTGGTGGCGTTGCCGGGGGCCGGTGAGCTCGCCGAGGGCACCGTGATCGCGGTGGACGGCAGCACGGGTGAGATCTTCGTGGAGCCGAGCGCCGAGAAGCGTGCGGAGATGGAGCGGGCGGCCGCTGAGCGCAAGGCGGCTCTCTCGGCGGCCACCGGTCCGGGTGCGACGTCGGACGGGCACAAGGTGCCGCTGCTGGCGAACGTCGGTGGGCCGGCCGATGTGCCGGCGGCCGTGGAGGCGGGGGCGGAGGGCGTCGGCCTGTTCCGTACCGAGTTCCTGTTCCTGGACGACAGCGAGCAGGCGCCGTCGGAGGCCAAGCAGATCGAGGCGTACCGCAAGGTGCTGGAGGCGTTCCCCGAGGGCCGGGTGGTCGTGCGGGTGCTGGACGCCGGTGCGGACAAGCCGCTGGACTTCCTGACGCCGGCCGACGAGCCGAACCCGGCGCTGGGTGTGCGGGGTCTTCGGACGCTGCTGGACCACCCGGAGGTGTTGCGGACGCAGCTGACGGCGCTGTCGAAGGCGGCCGAAGGGCTGCCGGTCTATCTCGAGGTCATGGCGCCGATGGTGGCGGACCGGACGGATGCGAAGGCGTTCGCGGACGCGTGCCGTCAGGCGGGGCTGCAGGCGAAGTTCGGTGCGATGGTGGAGATTCCGTCGGCGGCTCTGCGGGCGCGTTCGATCCTGCAGGAGGTGGAGTTCCTGTCGCTGGGTACGAACGACCTGGCGCAGTACACCTTCGCCGCCGACCGGCAGGTGGGTGCGGTGTCGCGGTTGCAGGATCCGTGGCAGCCGGCGCTGCTGGACCTGGTGGCACTCGCTGCTGAGGCGGCCAGGGCCGAGGGCAAGAGCTGTGGCGTCTGTGGTGAGGCCGCGTCGGATCCGCTGCTCGCCTGTGTGCTGACCGGTCTGGGGGTCACCTCCCTGTCAATGGGCGCCGCGTCCATTCCGTATGTGCGGGCGACGCTGGCGAAGTACACGCTGGCGCAGTGCGAGCGGGCGGCGGCGGCCGCGCGGGCCACGGACACGGCCGAGGAGGCCCGGCTGGCCGCCCAGGCGGTTCTGTCCGGGGAGTAGTACCTGGGTGAGGTTGTGGGAGGGGCTTTCCCGCCGGTGGGCGGGGAAGCCCCTCCCGATTTGGGGGATCAGTGGTGAGTGGTCCCGTGGTCGTCGGGGGTGATGTCGAAACCGGCGCGGTAGTCGACGTTGGGCTCGGGTGAGAGGGGCTCTCCGGTGTCGGCGTCGGTGCAGTACGCGTTGAAGACCTCGGCCTCGGTGAGCGGGATGAGGCGCCCGCGGTCGAGGCGCCAGCCGTGGACGCGGTCGGGTGCGGCGGGGGTGGTGGTGCGCAGGACGAGGCCTCCGGGGCTTTCGAGGGCGATGCCGGCCGCGAGGACGGTGACGAACTCGGCACCTTCGGTGGAGTCGAGCAGGGCGGGGCCGGTGAGGGGCCGTTCGGCGTGGAGGACGGCGACGAGCTGTTCGTCGGCGGGGACGCTGCAGACCAGGTGGTGGGTGCCTGGGCCCGCTTCCTGGAGCAGCCGCGTCAGTGTGTGGGAGGCCTGGTCGAATGCGGCGCGTCCGATGTCCTGGCCGCAGTCGGCGCACTCGCCCATGTCGGTGAGGAGCATCGTGGCGTACTCCCAGGTGGCTTGCCGTACCGCGCGGTGGATGAGGAGGGGGACGAGCCGGTCGATGGGCTGTCCCGTATAGGGGACGCAGGCGCCGGTGGCGGCGACCTCGGCGGTGAAGCGGCTACGGCTGGCCGGGGTGTCGGGGTCGAGTCCGGTTTCGGTGCAGTACAAGGCGTAGTCCTCGGGGTCGAAGAGGGCCACGGTGGTGTGCCCGCCTTCGGTGGCGAGGGTTTTCAACAGCTTTTCGACCTGGCGGAGGTAGGTGCCGTGGTCGTCGAAGGTGAAGGTCCGGTAGCGGTGGCGCATGGCCGTGAAGTCCTGTTCGTCGGCGAGCAGTCCGACGGTGCTCGGTACTTCCCGGCGCAGTGCGCGGCGGATGGTCGTGGTCTTCCTCGTGTGCGCCATGAGTCCCCCTGGTTCATTGATGCTCACTCACAGTAATCGGAGGCACTGACAACGGGGCGCGGGGAAGCCGGCCGGTGGCGTACCAGGCGGTGCTGGGCGAGGCAGACGGCGGCGAAGGCCGCGCCGAGGGCAGCCCAGGCCATGGGGCCCGCGGTGATGACGGCGGTGACCAGGAGGGGTCCGGCACTGCGCTGGGTGGAGGCGGCGATCCCGTGGACGCCGAGGTAGGAGCCTTGGGCGTCGTCGGGGGCGAGGGAGACGGAGAGTTCCCACGATGCGGTGGCGTGGATCATCTCGGCGAAGGTGAGGGCGACTGCGGCCGCGATGAGGGCGGCGACGGCGGTCCAGCGGCCCGCGGCCGTCGAGGCCGCCATGGCGAGACAGCCTGCGACGAAGAGGCAGGCGAGCGGGATGAGCAGGGTGCGGGCCGCGGCGGGGGTGGCGCCGAAGCGGGAGAGGGGAACCTGGAAGAGGACCACGAGTACGGAGTTGAGGACGAGGAGCAGTGGGGCGAGGCCGACGGGGGCGTCGGTGGCGTGGACGATCCACAGGGGCATGCCGACCTGAAGGATCGCGTCGTCGAGGAAGAGGACGGCTTCGGTGGCGGTGTAGAGGAGGAAGGTGCGGTCGCGCCACGGGCTGGAGGGCTTGGCGGGCTCGGTGGGTGTTGCGGTCGTGGGGGTGGTGGAGGTGGCGGCGATAGGGGCGGGGGACGGGGGTTCGGCGCAGCGGAGGGTGAGGGCGGCGATGACGACGTATGAGAGGGCGTTGGCGATGAGGAGGCTCTGGTACGCGGTGGTGGTGGCGACGGCCAGGGCGGCTGCGGCGCCGAGGCCGCCGACGGCCCAGCCGAGGTTGGCGACGGTGCGGTTGAAGGCCTGGTAGCGGGCGCGGCCGGGGCCGGTGAGGCGGGCCGCGTAGAGCTTGGTGAGGACGTTGGAGGCGCGGTCCGGGAGGGCGCCGACGGCGGAGTAGGCCAGGAGGAGCGCGTAGTCCTGGGTGGTGAGGAGGGCGAGGAGGGCGGCGGCGCGGAGGAGTTGGGCGCCGATGAGGACGTGGGTGAGGGGGAAGCGGTCGGCGAGGCGTCCGGCGAAAGGGGCGCCTGCGATGCCGATGCCGCCGGATACGCCGACGAGGCGGCGATAGGGGCGGGGGACGGGGGTTCGGCGCAGCGGAGGGTGAGGGCGGCGATGACGACGTATGAGAGGGCGTTGGCGATGAGGAGGCTCTGGTACGCGGTGGTGGTGGCGACGGCCAGGGCGGCTGCGGCGCCGAGGCCGCCGACGGCCCAGCCGAGGTTGGCGACGGTGCGGTTGAAGGCCTGGTAGCGGGCGCGGCCGGGGCCGGTGAGGCGGGCCGCGTAGAGCTTGGTGAGGACGTTGGAGGCGCGGTCCGGGAGGGCGCCGACGGCGGAGTAGGCCAGGAGGAGCGCGTAGTCCTGGGTGGTGAGGAGGGCGAGGAGGGCGGCGGCGCGGAGGAGTTGGGCGCCGATGAGGACGTGGGTGAGGGGGAAGCGGTCGGCGAGGCGTCCGGCGAAAGGGGCGCCTGCGATGCCGATGCCGCCGGATACGCCGACGAGGAGGCCGACGTGGGCGACCGGCATGGCGGTGACCTGCGTGAAGTAGAGGGGTAGGGCGGTCGCCCAGAGACCGGTGCCGATTTTGTCGATGAACGAGATGAGCAGCATGCGGCGGCCGTTGCGGCCGCCCGGTATGCGCTGTGCGAGTGCGGTCCGGTGCTTGTGGCTCTCCACGGTTCCCCCTTGACGTGGATTATGTATTGATACATAGTTCACTATGTGACAGCACAATATGCGATCAGTGGATCCACGGCCAGAGGAATCGCGGCCTCCGTGGAGCGGGCGGTGGCGGCCGGGGCGCTGGTGCCGGGTGCGGCGCTGCCGCCGGTGCGGCGGCTCGCGGACGAGCTGGGTGTCAGTCCCGGAACGGTGGCGACGGCGTACAAGGAGCTGCGTCAGCGCGGTGTCGTGGTGACCAAGGGGCGCGGCGGCACGGTGGTGGCCCAGGCACCGGCGGTCGCCTCCCGACGGCCGCCGAAGGTGCCGGAAGGTGTGCGTGATCTGGCGGGCGGGCACCCCGATCCGGCGTTTCTGCCGCAGTTGAGGCCGCCGTCCCCGGTGATGCCGGTGCCCGGTTCGCACCGGGCGTCGCCGCGGCTGGCGTCCCTGGAGGACCTCACGCGCGCGTGGTTCGCGCGGGACGGGGTGCCCGCGGAGCGGGTGACCTTTGCGCACGGGGCGCTCGACTGTGTGGGGCGGCTGCTGTCGACGGAGCTGAAGCCGGGTGACTCGGTGGCCGTGGAGGACCCGGGCTTCCATCACCTGCTGGACCTGGTGCCGGCGCTGGGGCTGCGCATGGTCCCAGTGGCGGTGGACGACCACGGCATGGTCCCCGAGGGGCTGCGGACGGCGCTGCGGGCGGGCGTCCGGGCGATGGTGTGCAGTCCGCGCGGACAGAATCCGACGGGGGCCCGGTTCTCGCGAGAGCGGCGGGACGCGCTGGTGGACGTCCTGGGCGGGTTCCCCGAGGTGCTGGTGATCGAGGACGACCACAACGCGGACATGTCGGGGGCGCCGTCGTACTCACTGGCGGCGGCCGGGCTGCCGCGGTGGGCTCAGGTGCGGACGGTGTCCAAGCACCTGGGCATCGATCTGCGGTGGGCGGGGCTGGCGTGCGACGAGACGACGTTGGCCCGGCATGACGGGCGCTTGCTGCTGACGTCGGGGTGGATCAGCCACGTACTGCAGGAGACCGCGGCACGGCTGATCGCGGACCGGGAGGTGCAGCGGCTGGTGGGCCGGGCGGAGGCGGCGTACACCGAACGGCGCGAGGCGCTGATCGGGGAGTTGGCGCGGCATGGCATCACGGCGCACGGGGCGAGCGGGCTGAACGTGTGGGTGCCGGTGAGCGACGAGTCGGCGGTGGTCAACGGACTGCGGTCGTGCGGCTGGTGGGTGGCGGCCGGGGCGCGGTTCCGTATCGCGGCGCCGACGGGCGTACGGGTCACGACCGCGGAACTGGAGCCGTCCGAAGCGGCGCGGCTGGCCTCGGACTTCGCCGCCGTGCTGGGCGAGTCCGAGGCCATGTACGGCGGTTGAGTCAGAGCTTCTCGAAAGGGTGCCGTTCGGCGAACTCGGGGGCGGTCATGCCCATGATGACGAGGTCATGGTGGCGGCCGGCGAAGAACTCGTGGTCGCGCAGCCTGCCCTCCTCGGCGAAGCCGAGTCTGCGGTGCAGGGCGAGCGAGGCGTCGTTGAACGCGTAGATCCCCGCCTCGCACTTGTGGTAGCGCCGCTCGCCGAACATGAAGCGCAGCAGCAGCACCACGGCATCGGCGGCGTACCCACGTCGCTGGTGGTCGCCGATGATCCCGATGCCGTAGCGGAAGCGGCCGGAGCGCGGGTCGGCGTCCCGGGTCGCGATGCTGCCCACGAGTTCGCCGGTGTCCAGGGCTTCGACGACCAGCCGGAAGTCGTCCCCGGCCGGGGCGGCGACGGACTGTTCGGCCGCCCAGGCGTGGTAACCCTCCGCCGAGCGGGGCGGGTGGAGGACGTCGACGGACCGCTGATGGCCGCTGTGGGCGTCGAAATCCATGAAGGCCTGCCAGTCCTCGGGCTCGACCCCGCGCAGCCGTACCCGCTCGCCGGTCCAGAAGGTGCTCGAGAGGCTCATCGTCCGCCCTGGGCGCGCTTGCGGGCCAGGTCCTCGTAGAAGCGGAGCAGGCCGAGGTTGTCGACGGAACCGGGGTTGACGGCCTTGGACAGGTCCGTGCCCTGGAGGAGCCTCTTGACCGGGACCTCGATGCGCTTGCCGGTGAGGGTGTGCGGGACTCCGGGGACCTCGATGATCTCGTCGGGGACGTGGCGCGGGGACAGCTGCTCGCGAATGGTCCGCTTGATGCGGGCGATCAGGTCGTCGTCCAGGGTGGCGCCTTCGGTGAGGTGGACGAAGAGCGGCATCCAGTAGCCGCCGTCGGGCTCCTCCACGCCGATCACGAGGGACTCGCGGATCTCCGGGAGGCGTTCGACGGCCTCATAGATGTCGGCGCTCCCCATACGGACGCCCTGACGGTTCAGGGTGGAGTCGGAGCGGCCGTGGATGACGACCGAGCCACGGTCGGTGATGGTGATCCAGTCGCCGTGGCGCCATACGCCCGGGTACATGTCGAAGTAGCTGTCGTGGTAGCGGCTGCCGTCCGGGTCGTTCCAGAACCGGATGGGCATGGAGGGCATGGGGTTGGTGACGACCAGCTCCCCCACCTCCTCGATGACGGGCTTGCCCTGCGGGTCCCAGGCCTGGAGGTCGGTGCCGAGGCAGGCGGCCTGGAGTTCGCCGATGTGTACGGGGAGGGTGGGGACCGCGCCGGCGAAGCAGCTGCACACGTCGGTGCCGCCGCTGACGGAGGCGATCCACAGGTCGTCCCGGACCTCGTCGTGGAGCCAGCGGAAGCCGTCCGGCGGCAGCGGTGAGCCGGTGGTCGCGACACACGTGATCCGGGACAGGTCGTGGTCGCGGGAGGGGTGGACGCCCGCCTTGCGGCAGGCCATGACGTAGGCGGCGGACGTGCCGTACAGGGTGGCTCCGGTGATCTCGGCGACACGCCACTGGGCGCCGGTGTCCGGATGGCCGGGGCTGCCGTCGTACAGGACCACCGTGGTGCCGGTGAGCAGGCCGGAGACGAGGAAGTTCCACATCATCCAGCCGGTGGAGGTGTACCAGAAGAACCGGTCCTCAGGGCCCAGGTCGCAGTGGAGGCCGAGCTGCTTGAAGTGCTCCAGGAGGATGCCGCCCTGGGACTGGACGATCGCCTTGGGCAGGCCGGTCGTGCCGGAGGAGTACAGCACCCACAGGGGGTGGTCGAAGGGGACCTGCTCGAAGACGGGCTCCCTGTCCCCCGCTGTGAGGTCGGACCATTCGAGGGCGCCTTCGGGCGCTTCCGTACCGAGGAGCGGGATGTGGACGACCGCGCGGAGCGTGGGCAGCTCGCGGCGGAGTTCGGCGACGGTGTCACGGCGGTCGTGTTCCTTGCCGCCGTAGCGGTAGCCGTCGACGGTGAACAGGACGACCGGCTCGACCTGCTGGAAGCGGTCGAGGACGCTGCGGGCGCCGAAGTCGGGGGCGCAGGAGGTCCACACGGCGCCGACGGCGGCGGTGGCGAGGAGGGCGGTGACGGCCTGCGGGATGTTCGGCAGGTAACCGCTGACGCGGTCGCCGGGACGTACGCCGAGGGCGCGCAGCTCGGCGGCGAGCGCGCCCACCTGGCGGCGCAGCTCGGCCCAGCTGATGGGCGTCACTTCCTGTGTCTCGTCGACGTGCAGAAGGGCGGGCGCCTCGGGGCGGTCGGCGGCGGCGCGCAGCGCATGCTCGGCGTAGTTGAGCGTGGCGCCGGGGAACCACTGGGCGCCGGGCATGGAGCGGTCGCCGAGGACCCGCTCGTACGGCGTGGAGAAGCGGATGTCGAACCATTCGGCGACCGCCTGCCAGAAGGCGTCGAGGTGATCGACCGACCAGCGGTGCAGGGCGGGGTAGCCGCCGTCGGCGGGTGCGCCGTGCCGCTGCGCCGCCCAGGCCTGGAAGCGGGTGACCGCGGCCGTGTCGATGCGGTCCTGGTCGGGCTGCCAGAGCGGCTCGGGCTGGGCGTGCTCTGTGGTCATGGGGCTGCTCCCTGGCTGTGCGTCCCTGTACGCGGGTCTGCGTGGGTCACGCGCACGTGCGGGGTGTGCGCGTGACACGGCTGAGCAGGACGATGCCATGTGATCGTTGTTCGCACCAGGGTTCGCCACCCATGGTCGGCGGGATGAATATGTGCTCTCACCATGGGTGAACGGCAGTTGAACGGGCCCTGTGTGACCTGGGAGGGGTGGCAGGGTGAGCGGCATGGACGGTCGTGATCTGGTGCGCTCGGTGAGGATCTTCAGCACGGTGCGGGGGCTGCGGGCGGTGCGGTCGGCGTGGCGGCAGCGGCGTACGGATGCCTGGGGGCTGCGGCCGCGGGGGGCGGAGCGGGCGCGGGTGCCGGGGCCTGCTGAGGGTGTCGAGCCGCTGCCGGGCGGCGGGATCGTCCGGTTCGCCCGGTCTCAGGTGCGGGTGTGCGTGTCCAGCGGCGGCACGGTGTTCTGGGGGTGGGACGGGGCGGAGCCGCTGCCGTCGTACGCGCTGGCGGGCCGGCCGCCGGAGCCGGATCCGCGGGCGGAGCTGGAGCCGGACAAGGGCGGCGGCTGGCGGGTGGTGTCCGAACGGGTGACGGTGGCGGTGTCGCGCAACGGCGCCGTCGAGATCCGTACGCCGGGTGGCGTGGTGTTGCGGCGGGACCTGCCGCCGCGCTGGTGGGAGCCGGTCGGCGGGGGCCCCGCGCGGTGGGTGCAGCGGTCGGAGGTGTCGGCCGACGCACGGTTCTTCGGGCTGGGCGGGCGGGCGTCGGGGCCGAGGCTGCGCGGCGGGACGTACCGGTTGTGGAACACCGACCCGCGCGGGAGCTTCGGTCCGGCTGACGACCCGCTCTACATCACCATGCCGGTGCAGCTGGTGGTGTCCGACGCGGGCACCCACCTGGCCTTCCACGACAACTCCTGGGACGGGCAGGTGACGCTGCGGGAGGGTGAGGAGGGTGCGGGTTCCGGGCACGACCGGCCCGGTGCGAGCGAGGTGCGCGTCAGCGGCGGGCCGTTGCGCTGCTGGGTGGTCGTCGGCACCCCCGCGCGCGTGCTGCACGGCTGGACGGCGCTCACGGGTGCGCCCGCGCTGCCGCCGTCGTGGGCGCTGGGGCCGCAGCACGCGCGGTGGGGGTTCGGCAGTGAGGAGGAGGTGCGGCGGGTGGTGGCCGGCTACCGGGAACGTGACCTGCCGCTGTCAGTACTGCACCTGGACATCGACCACTACGACCGGCACCAGGTGTTCACGGTGGACCGTGAACGGTTCCCCGACCTGCCCCGGCTGGCGCGGGAGCTGCGCGAGGACGGGGTGCGGCTGGTGTCGATCGTCGACCCGGGGGTGAAGGCGGAACGCGGGAACGCCCTCTATGAGAGCGGCGCCGAAGTCGGCTCCTCAGGGGCGTTCGTACGCGATGCCAGGGGTGGCGAGGTGCGGGGCGTGGTGTGGCCGGGTGAGTGCGTGTACCCGGATTTCACGGATCCGGCGGTACGGGAGTGGTGGGGCGGGTGGTACGAGGAGCGGCTCGCGCAGGGGTTCTCCGGGGTGTGGCACGACATGAACGAGCCGGTCTCCTTCACCCCGTTCGGTGACATGACGCTGCCGCGTTCGGCACGGCACGTACTGGAGGGCCGGGGCGGGGACCACCGGGAGGCCCACAATGTGTACGGCCTGGGCATGGCGAGGGCCGGGTACGAGGGGCTGCGGCGGCTGCGGCCGGACGAGCGTCCGTTCCTGTTCTCGCGCTCAGGCTGGGCCGGGATGCAGCGGTACGGCGGCACCTGGTCGGGCGATGTGTCGACCGGATGGCCGGGGCTGCGCGCTTCGCTGTCGCTGGTGCTGGGGCTCGGTCTGTGCGGGGTGCCGTACTCGGGTCCCGATGTGGGCGGCTTCGACGGGAGTCCGTCCCCGGAGCTGTTCCTGCGCTGGTTCCAGCTGGGCGCCTGGCTGCCGCTCTTCCGCACGCACGCGGCGATCGACGCCGGGCGGCGCGAGCCGTGGGAGTTCGGCCCGGAGGTGCTGGAGCACGCCCGGGCGGCGCTGGCCGAACGGGAGCGGCTGCGGCCCTATTTCGTGACGCTGGCGCGATTGGCCCGGCTTACGGGCGCCCCCTATGTGCGGCCCGTCTGGTGGGGCTCCCCCGAGGACCGGGCGCTGCGGGACTGCGAGGACGCCTTCCTGCTGGGGGACGCCTTGCTGGTGGCTCCGGTACTGGCGCGCGGGATGGACAGGCGGGCGGTGCGGCTGCCGCGGGGGCGGTGGTACGACACGGCGACGGGTCGGGCGTACGAAGGGCCCGGGCAGGTCCTGGTGGACGCACCGCTGGCGCGGATCCCGGTGCTCGCGCGGGCGGGTGCGGTGATCCCCGTGCGGGGCCCGGACGGGGCCGATGAGCTGGAGGTGTGGGCCCCGGCCGTGGGGCGCACCGGCGGCGGGCTGGTGGTGCCGGACGCCGGCGACGGGTGGGCGGAGTCGGAGATCGAGCGGTACACGTCGCGGGTGGTGGACGGACGGGTCGTCGTGCAGCGGGCCACGGACGACGGAGCGGTGGAGGTCGAGGGGCGGGTGCGGGTGCGGGGCCTGGGGGCGGGGTGAGGGGGCGCCGTGGGCTCGGTCGAGGCGGATGGCGCGGGTACGCGGCGCGGGTGCGTGTCGGGCGTCGGGCGTCGGGCGTCGGGCGTCGGGCGTCGGGCGTCGGGCGTCGGGCGTCGGGCGTCGGGCGAGCGTACGGGGGTGGGGCCTGTGTGAGGGACGGAACGTGCGGCGGGAGCGTCAGGTGTAGTGGCCTGCGAACCAGTGGGCCACGGCCGCCGTGTGGAGGGGGAAGGCCAGCTCTGCCGGAGCGCGCAGGAGGTGGTGGCCGGCTGTTTCCTCGGTGGGGGCGGAGGGCGGGAGGTCGGTGGCCGGGCGTTCCGGGAGGAGGCCGAAGAGCAGCAGGTGGCCGGCGGGAGAGCTCATCACGTCGGCCGGCCTGACGTCGCGGGCGGAGGCCACGATGCCGGTCTCCTCCCTCAGCTCCCGTACCACCGCGTCCCGCCAGTCCTCTGCGTGGTCGATGAACCCTCCGGGCAGGGCGATGCCGCCGCGCTGCGGCTCGATGGTGCGGGTGATGACGACGAGCCCGGTGCCGTACGCGTCGGTCGCGGGCAGCAGGGCCACGGCGACGGGCAGCGGGTTGCGGTACGCGACGGCGCCGCAGGCCGGGCAGGTGCGGGGCCAACCGGAGCCCGCCGGGTAGGGGGCGCCGCAGCTCGTGCAGTGGGAGTCCTTCACGGGGACGGACTGTACCGACCCGGCGGCGGCCGGTAAGACGGTCCGTATGACAGGACGTGCTTCCGCCTCCCGCCTGCGCCGTGCCTTGATGACGGCCGCCACGGCGCTCCTGCTCGTGGCGGCGGTGCCGCCCGCCGCGCAGGCCCACCCCGAGCCCAAGGCCCCGAAGGAGTTCGTGGCCCTGCGCTCCGTCGACCCGACGATCGTCCAGGAGATGCGCTACACCACCGGGCACAACTTCGTGGGCGAGCCGGTGGACGGCTACCGGCAGCCGGTGTGTATCCTCACGCGGCCGGCCGCGCAGGCGCTGCACCGCGCCCAGGTGAAACTGCTGCGGCAGGGCTATTCGTTGAAGGTGTACGACTGTTACCGGCCGCAGCGGGCCGTGGACCACTTCGTACGGTGGGCGAAGGATCTCCAGGACGAGGAGATGAAAGCGGAGTTCTATCCGCTTGTTGCGAAGTCGCGGCTCTTCGCGGACGGGTACATCGCCGAGAAGTCCGGGCACAGCAGGGGTTCCACGGTCGACCTGACGATCGTGAGGCTGCCCGCGGCGCCGACCCGCCCCTATGTGCCCGGCGAGAAGCTGGTCCCCTGCTTCGCTCCGCAGGAGGAGCGGTTCCCCGACAACTCGGTCGACATGGGGACGGGTTTCGACTGCTTCGACACGCTGTCCCACACGGACGACCCGCGCATCCAGGGCGTACAGCGGGCGAACCGGCAGCTGCTGAAGGGCACGCTCGGCGCGGAGGGGTTCGTCAACCTTCCCGAGGAGTGGTGGCACTTCACGTACAAGCCGGAGACGTTCCCGGACACGTACTTCGACTTCCCGGTCTCCAGGAGGTCGGTGGCGGGGCGCTGACGCCGCGCGTCTCGCGGAGGGTGCCGGACCCGTGGCACACTTCTGACGTTCCGTCAGATTCTGCTGTCCGGGGAGGGGAGGGGCCTTGACGCGTACGCGCACACCCGTGGTGGCCGGGTGGTTCACCGATGATGGCGACGAGGAAGGTTTCCGACTGCTGGGCACGCGCTGTTCGGCCTGCTCGGCGGTCTTCTTCCCGCGCGAGGACGCCTTCTGCCGCAACCCCGCCTGCGGAGGCGGCGGGGAGTTGCTGGAGGCGCCGCTCTCCCGGCGCGGACGCGTCTGGTCGTACACCGACGGCCGTTACCGGCCACCCGCGCCCTACGTCTCGGATCCGGGGACCGCCTGGCAGCCGTACACCCTCGTCGCCGTGGAGCTGGCGGCTGAGGCCATGGTCGTGCTGGGCCAGGCGGCGCCCGGGGTGGGCGTCGCCGACCTGGCCGTGGGCATGGAGGTGGAGCTGGTTCCCGGCGTCCTCAGCGAGGACGCGCAGACGGTGTGGACGACATGGCACTGGCGCCCGGTGACGTCATGAGCGGTGATGTCGCCGTCCTGGGTGCGGGCATGCACCCGTGGGGGAAGTGGGGCCGCGCCTTCGTCGAGTACGGGACGGTGGCGGCGCGGGCCGCGCTCGCCGACGCGGGGGTCGACTGGCGGGACGTGGGGTCGGTGGTCGGCGCCGACACCGTGCGGGGTGGTTATCCGGGGTACGTGGCGGGCGCGACGTTCGCGCGGGCGCTCGGCTGGCAGGGCGCACGGGTGAGCAGCGTCTACGCGGCGTGCGCCTCGGGCGCCCAGGCCATCGCCACCGCGCGGGCACAGATCCTCGCCGGGCTGGCGGACGTGGTCCTGGTCGTGGGGGCGGACGCGGCGCCCAAGGGGTTCTTCGCGCCCGCCGGCGGGGACCGGCCGGACGACCCGGACTGGCTGCGGTTCCGGCTGCTCGGGGCCACCAATCCGGCGTACTTCGCGCTCTACGCCCGCCGCCGGATGGCCGTGCACGGGGACACCCCGGAGGACTTCGCACTGGTCAAGGTCAAGAACGCGGCGGCGGGCGCGCTCAATCCGTACGCCCGCTACCGGAAGCCGGTGACCGCCGACGAAGTGGCCGCCTCGGCCGTGGTCGCCGATCCGCTGAGGCTGCTCGACATCTGCGCGACCTCCGACGGCGGCGCGGCACTGGTGCTGTCGTCCATGACGTACGCGCGCGTGCACGGGGCCCGGGACCCCGTCCGTGTCCGGGCCGTGTCGACCGTGACGCCCACCTATCCGCGTACGGTGCTCGACCTGCCGGACATCGCCACCGACTCGGCGGCCGGTTCCGCGCCCGCGGCCCCCTTCCGGGAATCGATCGCGACGGCCGCGTACGAGGAGGCGGGCATCGGGCCCGAGGACGTGTCCCTGGCGGAGGTGTACGACCTGTCGACCGCTCTCGAACTGGAGTGGTACGAGGACATCGGCCTGTGCGGCCGGGGCGAGGGCGCCAAGCTGGTGCGCGAGGGAACCACGGCCCTCGGCGGCCGGGTCCCGGTCAACGCGAGCGGCGGCCTCGCCTCCTTCGGCGAGGCGGTGCCGGCCCAGGCCATCGCCCAGGTCTGCGAGCTGACCTGGCAGCTGCGCGGCACGGCCGGGGCACGGCAGGTGCCGGGCGCCCGCGTCGGGATCACCGCGAACCAGGGGCTTTTCGGCCACGGGTCGGCGGTGGTCGCGGTGCGCTGAACAGCGAGGACGGGCGGTGGCGGTGGCTTTACGTGACAGATGGGCGTGTCCAAGGGCACTGCTCGAGCACCGGTGCTGTCCACGACCTTGACGCACCATCACGGCGGGAGAAAACTGCCTGTTCGTCGACATCGCCGGTACGCCCGCACCAGCACCCCATGCCCGTTCGGCACGCCAGGGAGCCGTGGAGCCTAGGAGCCGCCATGAGCAATGGAGACATTTTCGCCGGTGAGGTCATGGGCACCGCCATCCTCATCCTCTTCGGCGGGGGCGTCTGCGCCGCCGTCACCCTCAATTTTTCCAAGGCCAAGGCAGCGGGCTGGGTCGTCATCGCCTTCGGCTGGGGCTTCGGCGTCATGGCCGGGGCGTACACCGCCGCCCCGCTCTCCGGCGGGCACCTCAACCCGGCCGTGACGGTCGGGGTCGCCGTCGACACGGGCGAGTGGGGCAAGGTGCCTCTGTACTTCCTCGCGCAGATGGCCGGCGCGGTCCTCGGAGCCGTACTCGCCTGGCTGGTCTACTACGCGCAGTTCCGGGCGAACGCCGACACGAAGACCGCCCGGCCCACACTCGGGATCTTCTCGACCGGGCCCGAGATCCGCAATCCGGCCGCCAACCTCACCACCGAGATCATCGCCACGGTCGCGCTCGTCCTGCCGCTTCTCGCGTTCGGGAAGAACGACGGCATCGGCGTCGGACAGATCCCCGGCGAGGAGGCGGGCATCTACGGATCGGGCATCTCGATCCTCCTGGTGTCGCTCCTGGTCGTCGGCATCGGCATGTCGCTCGGCGGGCCGACCGGCTACGCCATCAACCCGGCCCGCGACCTCGGCCCGCGCATCGCCCACGCGCTGCTGCCCATACCCAACAAGGGGACATCGGACTGGGGTTACGCATGGGTGCCCGTGGCAGGGCCCCTCATCGGGGGCGTGCTCGCCGGCGTCATCTTCAACACGGTCTACTGACGGGCTGGGTGGCGGAGCCACCCGAAGACTCCGACTCGCATGGGGCTTGCCCACATGGCTCGGCGCGGCCACGGCGGCCTCTCGGCACGGTTCGTCAGCGGGTCCGTCGGTGCGCCTCATCTGCGCGGCTCACCGGCGCGGCTCACCGGCGTCATTGTGGCGGGTCCATCAGCGCGGTCCTCAGCGCCGTCCATCAGCGCCGTCCATCAGCGCGGCTCTCACTCGCGACAAGGGGTTCACCATGACGGACAGGTTCGTCGCCGCAATCGACCAGGGCACCACCTCCAGCCGCTGCATCGTCTTCAACCAGGACGGTGCCGTCGTCGCCGCCGATCAGCGCGAGCACCGTCAGATCTTCCCCAAGCCGGGCTGGGTCGAGCACGACGCCACGGAGATCTGGTCCAAGGTCCAGGCCGTGGTGGCGGGGGCCCTGGCGAAGGCCGGGCTGCGCGCCGAGCAGCTGAGCGCGCTCGGTATCACCAACCAGCGTGAGACGACGGTCCTGTGGGACCGGGCCACCGGCAAACCGGTGCACAACGCGATCGTCTGGCAGGACACCCGCACCTCCGCGCTGTGCACCGAACTCGGCGGCGCGGACGGCCAGGACCGCTTCCGGGACATCACGGGGCTGCCGCTGGCCGGCTATTTCTCGGGGCCCAAGGCGGCCTGGCTGCTGGACAACGTACCGGGGCTGCGTGCCCGTGCCGAGCGAGGGGAGATCGCGTTCGGCACCGTCGACTCGTGGCTGATCTGGAATCTCACCGGCGGTGTCGACGGCGGCGTCCACGTCACCGACGTCACCAACGCCTCCCGGACCATGATGATGAGCCTGGAGTCCCTGGACTGGGACCGGTCGATCCTCGAAGCCATGAACGTGCCGGAGGTGATGCTGCCGCGGATCCGCTCGTCGGCGGAGGTGTACGGCACTGCCGTCGGCCGGTTGCAGGGGGTTCCGGTCGCGTCGGCGCTCGGCGACCAGCAGGCGGCGCTTTTCGGGCAGGCCTGTTACGACACGGGGACCGCCAAGAACACGTACGGCACGGGAAGTTTCCTGCTGCTCAACACCGGGGAGCGGCCGGTGCCCTCGAAGAGCGGCCTCGTCACCACGGTCGGGTACAAGATCGGCGACCAGGCCCCCGTCTACTGTCTGGAGGGCTCGATCGCCATCACGGGTGCCCTGGTGCAGTGGTTCCGGGACCAGCTCGGCATCATCCGCAGCGCCGACGAGATCGAGACGCTGGCGGCGAGCGTGGACGACAACGGCGGCGCGTACATCGTCCCGGCGTTCTCCGGGCTGTTCGCCCCGTACTGGCGCTCCGACGCCCGCGGTGTCGTCACCGGCCTGACCCGGTACGTCACCAAGGCGCATCTGGCGCGTGCCGTCCTGGAGGCCACGAGCTGGCAGACCCGCGAGGTCATCGACGCCATGTACCAGGACTCGGGCGTGCGGATCTCGTCCCTGAAGGTGGACGGCGGGATGACGGTCAACGGCCTGCTGATGCAGCACCAGGCGGATGTGCTGGGCGTTCCGGTGATCCGGCCCAAGGTCTCGGAGACCACCTGCCTGGGTGCCGCGTACGCCGCGGGGCTGGCCACGGGTGTGTGGTCGGGGCTGGACGAGCTGAGGACCCACTGGCAGCGCGACGCCGCGTGGGAACCGCGCATGGCAGCGGCCACCCGGGAGCGCGAGTACGGCAACTGGCGCAAGGCGGTGGAGCGGAGCCTCGGCTGGGAGGAGGAGGCCTGAGCGGGTGGGGCTCGCGGCCCGTACCGCAGGGGTGGGGGTACGGGCCGCGGTGGTTCAGGTGGTGACCGGCTCGCGGGCGCGGGCGGCCAGCGCGAGGGCGTGCTCGACCACGGCGACCAGGACCTCCTTGACGGACTCCCGTTCACGCGCGTCACACATCAGCAGCGGCACCTCCGTGTCGAGGTCGAGCGCCGCCCGTACCGTTTCGGCCGGGAAGCGGGCCGTGCCCTCGAAGCGGTTGACGGCCACCGCGAAGGGGATACCGCGCCGCTCGAAGTAGTCGATGGCGGCGAAGCTGTCCTCCAGGCGGCGCGTGTCGCACAGCACCACCGCGCCCAGGGCGCCTTGCGCGAGCTCGTCCCACAGGAACCAGAAGCGGTCCTGTCCCGGCGTACCGAACAGGTACAGCACCAGGTCCTCGCGGAGCGTGATGCGCCCGAAGTCCATCGCGACCGTGGTGGTGGACTTGGTCTCGACGCCGTGAAGGTCGTCGACCGGCCGGCCCGCCTCGGTGAGGGTTTCCTCGGTCCGCAGCGGCCGGATCTCGCTGACCGCGCCCACCAGTGTGGTCTTGCCCACCCCGAACCCGCCCGCGACCAGGATCTTCAGCGTCACCGGCTCGACCGGTCGCTTCTTGCGGCCGGTGCTAGAGCGCCCGAAGGCCATTGATCACCTCACGGAGGATGCTGACGTCCGGCAGCTCTGCCGGCGGAACGGGACGGGTTACGTGGACGAGTTCGTCCTCGACGAGGTCACCGACCAGGACCCGGACCACCCCTACGGGGAGGTCCAGCCCGGCGGCGAGCTCGGCGATCGACCGGGGGAGGTCGCTGCACCGCTCGACGATCTCCACATGCTCCGGTGAGAGCGTCTGGTCGCGGCCGGGGTCGTCGGCCGCGGGTTCGGGGACGACCACCGCGATCAGGTCGAGGCGGTGGCGGGTGGCGCTGCTGGTGCGGCCGCGTGTCATCGCGTACGGGCGGACCACCGGGCCCGCCTCGTCGTCGAACCAGTGGTGCGGCTCATGGCGGTCCGGGCGTCTGTGCCGGCTCTGCCGCCCTGCTGCGTCACTCATCGCATCCCCCTCACCCTCCGACGTGCAGTCCGGTCCGAGGTGCCGTCGCGAGGTGGGCCCCGACCCGCTTGACCATCAGCGTCATCTCGTACGCGACGAGCCCGACGTCCGAGTCGGCGTCCGCGAGTACGGCGAGGCAGCTGCCGTCGCCCGCCGCCGTGACGAAGAGGAAGGCGTCCTCCAGCTCGACGACGGTCTGGCGGACACGGCCGGCGTCGAAGTGACGGCCGACGCCCTTGGCGAGGCTGTGGAACCCGGAGGCCACGGCCGCCATGTGCTCACTGTCCTCGCGGCTGAGGTCCTTGGAGGCCCCGGTGGCGAGGCCGTCGCTGGAGAGCACCAGGGCCTTGCGGATGGAACCGACCCGGTCGACCAGTTCGTCGAGAAGCCAGTTCAGCTCGCCGGTCGAGCCGGTTGAGTTGGGTGCTGCGGCGTTCGGTGCGGTCATCGACCGTCCCCCTCCGGTGTCGTTCGTGGTGCTGTCTCGCCGCGGCCGGCGGGCGGGGTGCTCGCGGCGTTGTGCCTGCGCCCTCGCTGCCAGCCGCGTTGCATCGCCGCCATACGGCTGCGTACTTCTTCCGCCTCGCGTTCCGTGTCGCGGTCGGTGTGCTCGCCCGCCGCCGCGGGGCGCCCGGCGTCCTCCGCCGGGGGCCGCCCGGCCGCCTCCCTCAGCTGGGGCGCGAGGCTCGCCTGGCGTACGCGGCGGGGAAGGCCGCGGAGCAGCAGGGTGGCGTCGTCGTCGGGCCCGCCGGGGCCGGTGGGAGCGGCGGATCCGGCGGGCTGCGCCGTATCCCCGGTTCTCGCCGCCTCCATGCTCTCCCGGGGCGTCCCGGACGCGCCGGGTGCCGGGTGCGTACGGCCGCGTTCGTCCAGGCGCCGGCCGCGGTGCGCGATGAGCGTCGGGGGCTTGCGGCGGGGCAGCGGGACGGGGCCGGCGGGCGTGCGCTCGGGGGTCTGGTCGGAGGCCTGCTGGTGCTGCTCGTGGTCGGTGTGGGGGCCTGAGACGGGGCGCAGCGGTGGCCGGGCGCGGAACAGCCCGCCGCGTTCACTCTCGGTCTCCTCCAGGTCGCCGAGCCGGTCGTCGAGGTCCGCGAGGTCGGCGAGCCGGTCGTCGAGGCCGAGCGCGCCGACCGGTGCCTCCAGCTCGACCGGTCCGTCGAGGACGGACGGGCCGGGGGCGGTGGAGAGTCCGGACGGCACCTTGGAGAGGGCGGCGCGCCGGTGCGGGGCGTCCTTGCCGCTCTTGCGGTCGAGCCGGAAGCCGGCGCCTTGCGTCTCGGGCGCGTCGGTGAGCAGCGCGGCCGGTATGAACACGACCGCGGTGGTCCCTCCGTACGGGGAGGGCTGGAGCGAGACGCGCACATTCTGGCGCTGGGCGAGACGGCTGATCACGAAGAGGCCGAGCCGGTCGGTGTCGGAGAGTTCGAACTCGGGGGTCTCGGCGAGGCGCAGGTTGGCGTCGAGCAGGGCTTCAGGAGCCATGCCGAGGCCGCGGTCGTCTATCTCCAGGGTGAAGCCGTTGGCGACCCGCTCACCGTGGACGTGGACCGCGGTGTGCGGCGGGGAGAACACGGTGGCGTTCTCCAGGAGTTCGGCGATGAGGTGGGTGAGGTCGGCGACCGCGGGGCCGCCGACGCCGATGCGCGGCAGGCGCCGCACCTCTATGCGCTCGTAGTCCTCGACCTCGGCGACCGCGGCCCGCACGACGTCCATCAGCTGGACGGGCTTGCGCCACTGCCGTGAGGGCGCCGCGCCGGAGAGGATCACCAGGCCCTCGGCGTGGCGGCGCATACGGGTGGTCAGGTGGTCCAGCCGGAACAGGTCGGCGAGCTCCTCGGTGTCCTCGGTGCGCCGCTCCATGGTGTCGAGGAGGGTGAGCTGTCGGTGGAGCAGCACCTGATTGCGGCGGGCGAGGTTGACGAAGACCTCGGACACGCCCCGGCGCATGTCGGCCTGCTTGACGGCGGCCTCGACAGCGGCCCGCTGGAGGGTGTTGAGGGCCTGGCCGACCTGGCCGACCTCGTCCTTCTCGTACTCGAGGTGCGGTACTTCGGTCTCGACGTCGACCTGTTCGCCGGCGGCGAGGCGGCGCATCACGCTGGGCAGCCGTACGCCGGAGACCTCCTGGGCCTCCTTGCGCAGTCGCCTGAGGTCGCGCACGAGGCCGCGCCCGATGCGTACGGAGACGACGACCGACACGAGCAGGGCGAGGAAGCCGAGCACGCCGGCGACGCCCGCCTTGAACAGGACGCTGTGGGCGACGGGTTCGACGCGGTTCTGGTAGCGCTTGCCCGCCTCGGTGTTCTCGCGGACGAGCTCGTCGAGGACGGGGGTGGCCAGCTCCTGCCACCTGGCGGCGTCGATCGCGCGGGGCTCGTCGGTGGCGCCGGCGGCGAGCAGCGCGTCCTCGGCGTCCCGGAGGGGCTCGGTGCGGGGGCTGCGCCAGTAGGCCTGGAAGGTCTCGCGTTCGGAGCCGGGCATGAGCTCCAGGTTGACCTCGTAGAGCAGTTCGCGGTGGGCGACGAGGTCGGAGATCGCCCGTATGTCCTGGGCGGTGACCCTCTTGCTGATGAGCGAGGAGACCACCAGGGCGTCCTCGCGCGAAAGCATCTCCCGGGCGCGGACGACGCCCACCAGGGCGCGGCCCTGCTTGTCCATCTCCACGTTGTCCAGCGCGTGGAGGTTGGTGAGGAAGCTGTAGCAGGGGTCTACGAGGCGGTTGTAGAAATCCAGTGCCTGGATGCGGCCGACGGCGCGGTTCTCGACGGAGCGGCGCAGCGAAGTCAGGTCGTCGAGGGCTTCGAGGAGGGAGGTCAGCCTCGCGGCCGCCTGGGTGTTGAGGGCGTCGGCGAGACCGGGGTCCTTGGCGTTGTCCCGGATCCTGGCGATGGCCCGGTCGGTCGCGGCGCGGTCGCGCTGGAGTACGGGAAGGGCTTCGGCGGAACGGGGGTCGGCCAGATAGATCAGCGTCTGGCGGCGCTCCTGCTGAATGACGTGAATGGACTCTTCGAGCGGGCGGCCGACCTTTTCGACGATGTAACCGACGTCCAGGAGTTGACTGGCCTCACGGCCGGTGATGAGTGTCGCGAATCCCCACAGACCGGTGAGGGACAGAAGCGGCACAAGGAGCAACGCCACGATCTTCCTGCGGATCGACTTCCCGCGAAAGCGCATGGCCTCCCCCACTCGCACCCGCCTGTCGTCGGCGTGGGTGAACACATCAACACATCAACAAACGGCGCGAGCCTACTACTGCATCACGGACAACTCGAAGGAACGTCCGGGCGATTTTCAGCCGCACCGTGGCGAACAGATCATGAGTTGTCCTGGTATTCGGCGAGTTGACAATTGCCGCTGTAGCGGATGACACCTGGCGGGACGTCACTTCGGCCCGTCGGGCGGATGGCTGGAATTGCGCGTTCGGTGGGGAATCCTCGCCGTGCGGCGTTCGTCCTCCTGTACGGGGAGGCGAGAACCGTCGGCGTAGAACGGCTGAAGGCGGGCAGCCACCCTTGAGAGGGTCAGTCGTGGGGAGTGGCGGTTCGGATGGAGACGGCGGTACGGCGGGAACTGTGGGTGGAAGAGCCGGCGGGGAGGCGGAGGCTCCCCGACCCGGTGCGTACGGCGGCGGTGCGTGCCGTGCTCGTCGCGTCGCTGACGCTGATACAGGCGATGGTGGCGTTCTTCTGCACGCTCACCGCATCCTGGCTGGCCTTTCCGATGGTCCTGAGCAGCGTCGGCAGCACGGTGGTCGCGACCTGGGCCGTGCTGGACGTGTGGGTGACCCGGCAGGTGTGGAACCAGCGCCATGGTGTCGTGTCGACGCCGAGCAGTACGGCGCGTCAGCTGCGCCGGGAACGCCGCCGAGCCCAGCGGGCCGCCCGCGTGGAGGCGCGGACGGAGACCCGTGGGGCGGCGCGCATACCGGAGCGGCAGGGGCGCCAGGGCGCGGGCGACAGCCGGCTGTCGCGGGCCTGAGCAGCGGCCGGCCCGGTACGGCCCCGGCGGGCCGGACCGCAGGGGGGTTGCACGGGGCGCCCGGCGTCGCCGCGCCGCGCCGCGCAGGCGAGGTCAGTCGGCGGTGGCCGGCTCCGGATCCGGGGTGCGCTTGAACATACGGGTGGCGGTGATCTCGCCGTGCACCACCGTCTCGCCTTCGGCGGCCGGCTGCGGCAAGCCGGGGCGCAGGTGCTCCTCCACGCTGATGTACTTCAGTCCCGCCCGCAGGTCCGCGTCGTTACGCAGCCGGATGACCAGCGGGAACTCGGCGAGTGCGGTGGTGTCGAACAGGCCCGTGGTGTAGAGCAGCTGGACGCCGAGCGCGTCCGACACCGCGCGCTGGAGCTCCAGCAGGTACGTGGCGTTGGCGCGGCCGATCGGGTTGTCGAGGAACAGCGTGCCGGCGTGCCGGTGCTTGTCGCGGCCCCGGTCGTTGCTGCGCAGGGCGGCCATCGTGCAGTACAGGGCGATGGCGGCGGTGAGCAGCTGGCCGCCGGAGAAGACGTCGCCCATCTGCCCGACGGGTACGCGCTCGGCGCGGAGCACCGCGTCGGGCTTGAGGATCTCCACCGCCACCCCCTTGGGCTGGAGGGCGGCCTGGACGCCGCGCAGCAGCAGGGACATGCCGTCGCGGCGCAGGTCCGAGTTCTTCTTCACGGCCGCTCGGGTCGCTTCGTCGATGACCTCGCCGAGCCGCTCGACGAGGGTCGCCTGATCGGGTTCCTCGAACCGGATCCGCAGGAACTCCTGGCCGGACCATTCACCGAGGCCCTCGGGGAGCCGGGACAGGCGCTGCGCCGAACGGAGCGTGGCCAGCGCGGACTCCACCAGGCCACGCAGCCGGTCGACGATCGAGTCACGGTTGCGTTCCAGCTGCGCCAGCTCGTCGGTCAGGACGCGCAGCCGGGGCGCGAAGGCGTCGGCCCACTTGGCGGCGTGCTCGGGCAGGGCCGAAGCGGGCAGTTCGCGGATCTGCTGCCGCGCGGGGGTGCGGACCTGTTCGTAGCGGGTGGAGTTGGCGTGCCGTACGAGGACGTCGCAGGCTTCCCGTACGGCGGCGTCGGCGGCCGACAGGTCGGCCGCGCAGCCGCGCAGGGAACGCCGCGTCTCGGCCGCGGACCGGCGCGCCTCCTCCAGGCTGCCCGGGTACGGCTCGGGGGTCTCCTGCTCCTCGTCGGTGTGCTCCTTGAGCAGGTCGCGGAGGAGGGCTGCCGTCTCGTCGAAGCCGCCCGCCGCGTCCTCGGAGGCGCGGTGGGCCTGGAGGAGCCGGGCGTGGGTGGCGCGGGCGGTCTCCAGCGCGTCGGTGCGGACGGCCAGTTCGGTGGTCGCGGTGCGGAGGAGGGACTGGGCGTGGTCGGCGTCGGTGGGCACCAGCTCCTCGGGCAGCTCGGTGTGCGACTCGCCGTCCACGGGGGCCAGGCGCTCGGCCTCGCCCCGCAGCCGGCCGAGCTTCTCGCTGGCCTCGGAGGCGCGGGATTCCAGCATCTGGACCAGGGACTCGGCGCGGGCGGCGGCGGCCTGGCGGGACGGGCCGTCGGCGCCGTCCGGGCTCTCCAGCAGCTGGGCGGCGCGGGTGCGGACCTTGTTGGTGAGCCGGTCCAGCTCGGCGAGGGCGGCGCTCTCGTCGCTCTCGGCGCGGGCCTGCTCGGCGCGCAGGTCGGCGCCGACGCCGACCTTCTCGTACAGCTGGGAGGCGGCGCGGTAGGCCTCGCGGAGGGCGGCGAGCGGCACGCGGGGGGCGCCTGCGTCCTCCTCCGGCAGGTTCTCCGGGGCGCCCGCGATCTCGGCCCGCTCGGCGCGCAGGGCGCGGGCGGTGCGGTGGGCGTCGTCGGCGGCGCGCTGGGCGGCGCGGCGGTCCTCGTCGGCGGCGCGGGCACGCTCCAGGCAGGTCTGGGCGCGGGCCTCGCACTCGGCGGCCTCGTCGGCCAGTTCGCGGAGCCTGGACTGCCAGCCGGCCCGCTCACGCAGCCGGAACGCCAGGCCCGCGAGGGCGTCGGCGACGCGCCGGGCCCGCTGCGCGGCTTCCTGCCGCTCGTCGCGCACCCGGGCGGAGTCGGCCGCCGCCTCGTCGGCCTCGGCCCGTACGGTGCGGGCCTCGGCGAGCGCGGCCTCGGCCCTTTCGGCGGCCACGCGCGCGGTGGCGGCGGCTTCCGCGAGTTCGGTGAGCATGCCGGGCGGGCAGTCGGCACGCCAGGAGCCGATACGGGCGGCGAGCGACCGGTCGCCGGTGAGGCGGGCCGCGAGGGTGCGGATCTCCTCGTCACGGGCGGCGGCGCGGGCACGCAGCGCCTGGCGCTCCTCGTCGGCGGCGTGCTCGTCGTGCATGGCCGGGTTCGGCGGGACGAGGAAGACGTCCGAGTCCGTGCCGGTGTCCCCCGGGACGGGCGCGAGGAGCGCGGCGGCGGTGCCCACGGCGACGGCGGAGCGCGGCAGCAGGGCGGCGCCGGCGAGGACTTCGCGGGCCCTGGCGTACGAGACGGGGTCGGTGATGACGACACCGTCGACCAGCTCGGGCCGGGCGGCGAGGACGGCCGCGTGGTCGGCGGGGTCGACCGCCTGCGCCAGGTAACGCCAGCCGGGCAGGGCGGGAATGCCCTGCTCGCCGAGGAACTCGACGGTGGCGAGGACGTCGGGGCCCGGCGGCAGGAGCCCGCCGTCACCCAGGGCACCGAGGATGCGGGAGTCGTCGGCGGCCGCGGTACGCAGCTCGAAGAGCTTGCGTTCGGCGGAGGCGATGCCCTGGTCGAGGAGGTCGCGCAGCTCGTCCGCGTACCGGTCGAACTCCTCGACGGTGAGGGGCCCTTGGGCCGCCCGTACGGGTACGGGCACCTCGTCGGCACCGGAACCGGGTTCGGAGTCGGCGTCCGCGCCCTGGCGGGGGCCCGGTACGGCCGCCCGGACGGTCGACGGCAGGCTCAGCAGCTCGGCGAGGCGTTCCTCGGCGGCGATGGACTCGGCGGCGCGGCGCTCGGCCTGGTAGGCGTTCTCGGCGGCCTGGGCGGCGTCAAAGGCGCGGGCGGCGGCCAGTTCGGCGCGGGATTCGGCGGCGGCCGCCTCGCGGGCGCGGTCGGCTGCCGCGCGGGCGGCGTCACGGGCTTCGTCCCAGGCGGCGACCGTGGTCTTCTCGGCGTCGCTGGCGGCGAGCGCGGCGCGGGCCGGGTCGGCGTCCGGGGCGGTGTCGTCGAGCCAGCCGGCCCGTACCGCTTCGGCGGTCTCCTGCTCCACCTCGGCGAGGCGCTGACGCAGGTGACCCGCCTCGCTGCGGGCGCGCTGGGCCTCGGTGGCGGCGGCGGTGGCGTCGCGGTGGGCGGTTTCGCCCGCCTCCTGGAGGGCGGCGGAGCGCTCTTCCTCCTCGCCCGCGTGGCGCTCGCCCTCCTCGGCGGCCGCGTGCAGCGCCCGTACGAGGTCGGCGGCGGCCTTCGCGCGGGCGGCGAGCGCCGGGGCGGCGTCCCGCTCGGCCTCGCGGATGGCGGCGGCCACGCGCGAGGAGCGGTCGGCGGCGGCGCGGTGCCTGAGGACCGCCTCGGCGGCCTGCCACGCGGCGTGCAGGGTGCGGGCGTCGGACAGCTCGCGACGCTGGGCGGCTGCGCCCTTCTCGGCCGCGGTCAGGGCCAGGGAGGCGTGGCGGTAGGCCAGTTCGGCGGCGATCAGGGAGGCGCGGGCGCGGGCCTGATCGGCCTCGGTGACGGTGTGGGCGGCGGCGGTGACCTGCTGGGCGAGTTCGGCGGCGCGGCCCCGCTCCTCACCGGCGCGGGCGGAGAGGCGGCGGGCGAGCGTGCGGGTGCGGCGCTCGGCCCCGGTGTGGATGTCGCGGGCACGCGCGCGCGTGTCGGCCGCTTCGACGATCCGCCCGAGGAGGTCGACCGAGCCGGCGGTGAAGTCGCGCTCGGCCGTGAGCTCGGCGCGGCGGCCGAGCTTGTTGCCGAAGCCGCTGACGAGGTCGGCCAGGCCGTCCGTGTCGCGGGTGTCGGTGACGGCACGCAGCAGCAGATCGGTGAAGTCGGAGTCCTTCTTGACCGCGAAGAGGCCGGCGGCCTCGCCCTCGTCGGCGTTCATCTCCCGCTGGTAGCGGAACAGTTCGGGGTCGAGGCCGAGATCGCCGAGGTGCTCGTTCCAGCGGTCGTGGATCTCCTCCCAGTACACCTCCAGGTGCGGATACGCCTTGCCCGCCTCCGTGAGGGCGTCGCGGAAGCCCTTCATGGTGCGGCGGCGGCCCTGGGCGCCGGAGATGCCTTCGGCGGGCGGGCGTACGGAGGTGGCTTCGGCGACGGGGAGCGAGTCGAGGCTGAGGCCCGGGCCGGGGCGGAAGGAGTACCACGCCTCGGCGAACTTGCGCGGGTCGTTGGAGACCTGCCGCCCGCGCCATTCGCTGACCTTGCCGACGACGACGAGCTCGCCGGTGAGCGTGTGCTGCCATTCCAGGGCGACATGCCCGCAGTCGTCGGCGAGCAGGAACTTGCGCAGCACACCGGAGCTGGCGCCGCCGAGGGTGTTGCGGTGGCCCGGAAGCATCACCGAGAAGATCAGCTTGAGCAGCACGGACTTGCCGCCGCCGTTCTCCAGGAAGAGCACGCCCGCGGGCGCCGGGCGGCGCGGCGGGCCGACCGGCTCCTCCTCGAAGAACTCCGCCTGGGTGGGGGCGGGGTTGGGCACGGGCGCGCCCACTCCGCGCAGGTCCAGCACGGTGTCGGCGTAGCGCGCACCGGCGGGCCCGATGGAGTAGAGGCGGACCCGGGACAACTCGTACATGTCGGCGGACTCTCAGTCGTGTGCTGTCGTGTTACGCGTGGAAGGGGAGGCCGGCGTCGGCGGCCAGCTCCAGGTCGTCGCCCTCGGGCGGCGGCAGGAGGGTGGCGGAGCCGTCGGTGACGGGGACGACACCCAACTCCAGCAGTTCGGCCATGGCGGCGCTGCCCGCCATGTCACGGACCTGGAGCTGGTAGCGGGCGGTGGTGCGGTAGGAGCCGCCGCCCTCGTCGCCGGTGCGCTGGAGGAACCCGGAATCGGTGAGGAACGCAACGGCCTTGCCGATGATGCCGGTGGTGGACCCGGCGAGCCGACGGGCGTCCTTGGTGGCACCCGTCGCGCTGCGCCGTGCGTAGATGCGCCAGGCGGCCTCCAGCCCCGGGGCGTCGGTGGCCGGGTCGGTGTTCTCCCCCTGCTCCTCGGCGCGCTCTTCCAGCCGCCGGCAGGCCTGGCGTACGAAGGCGTCGACGCCGTTGACGGTGATGCGGCCGATGTACCCGTCGTCGGCGAGGTCCTCGGGGCGCGGGAACGCCATGGCGGCGACGGCGAGGTGGGCGAGGCCGTGCAGGAAGCGGTCACCGGAGTCGGTGGAGGCGCGGCGGGCGTAGTCGCCCATGCGGACGGCGAAGACCGAGTCCTCCGCGGCGGTGACGGCCATGCCCGCGCGGGGGGACACCTCCAGGACGATGAGGCCCAGCCCGGTGGCGACGGCGTCCGCGACGCGCGCGAAGGCGGGCTCCTCGCGGTAACGCCGGAGCAGGTCGGCGTACTCGGCGTCGCGGGCGGGGAGCAGCTTGGGCTGGAGCCCGAAGGACACCAGGCGGGCCGCGTCGGCCGCGTCGGCGGGCGTGACGGCGGTGGCGCCGCCGGGCGTCACGGTGCCTGGCTGGGCCGCCTCGGGGACGTCCGGCTCGCTCCACGCGTCGGCGTGCTCGGCGTGGTGGTCGCTCACGGCTGGGGCTCCTTGGTGCGGGTTGGATCGTGAGGGGATGGGAACGTACGCGCACCCGGCATCCGGCCGGGGTAGGGCCTCGCAGGGTCGTCCCCGCAGAGGTTGGCGGCGCCGAAAGGGCTCCCCACCGGAGAGCCCGAGGCCGCCGGCCTCGAGGAGACGAGCCCGGAGGGGCCACGTCCCGCGCCCCCAGCAGTGGCCGCCGCTCGGGCACCGTGCCGGGGGGCACCGAGCACAGGCACCGCCCCGGGGCGAACCGGGAAGGGGGCGCCGCCCCGATTCCGTTGTGCCCACCCGTTCCTCCCCCAAGGACTTCGTCCAGGGAGGTACCCCCATCCGGAACGACTGCCCACAACGGGGGGCGGGCCAGGCGGGACGACTGCCCACAACGGGAGACGGCGTGCAAGGGACCCGGCGGCGGGGGTCGTCATGCCGCGTCCGTGCGGTCGGCGGCCATGCCCGCCGCGTCCAGCAGGGCGGTGCCGACGATCAGGTCGGCGCCGCCGAACTCCGGGTCGTCCAGTTCGGTGCCGTCGTCGACGGCGAACAGCAGGCGCTCCTCGCCCTGCCGGTAGGCCGTACCGACCGGAGGGCTCGCCGCGTGTATCGCCAGCAGGGCGACCAGGTAGGGCAGTTCGGGATCGCGGCGGCGGGCCTCGGCGAGCAGCCCGGAGAGGCGGCGCGGCGCGTCGTGTTCGAGGTCGAGCAGTTCCATGGCGCTCGCCAGCTGCGCCTCGCTGAACCGGCTGTCGTCGGGCGTCGCGATCAGGTCCGGTTCCGGCATTTCGGCGCCCAGGTGTTCCCGCTCCACCGGCGGGGTCATCAGCAGCTCGACCAGGTCTCCCATCCGTACCGCGCCGGGGGCGCGGAGGCCGGTGCCGTGGGCGAAGTAGGCGTCGGTGACCTTGATGGCCTGCTCCACCGGCAGCGGCAGGACCGGAGCGACCAACTGGCCGTAGAGGTCGAGTCCGGAACGGGCCGTGGGCTGGGCGAAGGCCTGCCGGTCCTGCTCGGCACGGAACAGCGGCCCCGCCTCCAGGAGCCGGGACTGGAGCTGGGTGTGGCGGCGGATGCAGTCCTTGACGATGTCGACGAGCTCGGCCGCGCGTCGCTTGTGCTCCTGGTCCTCGGCCTCGTCACGGGCTTTGCGGATGTTGGTCAGGATGGCGTTCTCGTGGCGGTACCGGTCGGCTACGTGGTCGAGTGCCTCGTCGATCATGTCGGGTACGGCGCTGAGCCAGTCGACGGCCCGGACATTGCGCCGGGTGGCCTCCAGCGTCTTGCGGAGCGTCTCCGCGTACTGCACGGTGCGGTACCGCGCCTGTTCGGCGGCGAGCTGGGCGTCGGCGAGCCTGCCCCGGCTGATCAGCACCTCCAGCTTGACCTCGGCGGCGATCTGCGCGCTGGTGACATCGGTGTCGAGGGCGCCGACGAGGACGTTGACCGCCTCGTCCGTCGTACGGAGGTAAACGGCGCCGCCGTACCCGGGGACTTCCTCGATGAGCTTGAAGTCGTAGTCACGGCGTACATAGACGCCGTCCGTGCCGAACGTGCCGTAGACGGCGCGGAAGCCGCGGTCCACGCTGCCGACGTTGATCAGGTTCTCCAGGACCCAGCGGGCCACGCGCTCGTGCTCAGCGGCGGGACGCTGCGGGGCCTGGGCCGCGACCCGGGGCAGCAGCCGGGCGACGATCTGCTCGTGGTCGGCGCCGGTGTCGAAGTCCATGTTGAGCGTGACGAGGTCGATCGCGGCGAGGGCGACCTCCGCCATGGCGTACGTCGAGTACTCCCCCGCCAGGTTCGCCTTGCGCGCGTCCAGGTCGTGCAGGGGCGCGGTGCACGCGAGCGCGCGCAGCCGCCGCGCGAGCCCTTCGTCGGCGGCCGGGCCCTGTGCGGGCCGCGGCCCCGCGCTGAGCTGGGGCGGAACGAATTCCGTCGAGGCAGGCGAAGTCACGCTGCACAGATTAGGTCCTCGCACTGACAACGGTCGAAACGGCGCAGATGGCCCGGGTGAGCCCGCATGCCGACCGGCACGCGAGAGCACTGTCAGCCGGCACGCGAGAGCACCGTCGGTCGGCACGCGACTGCACCGTCAGCCGGCACACGGGAACACCGTCAGCCGGTCGCCTCTGCCGGATCGCTCTCCACTAAGTGGGAGTGAACCTGGACCAACTGGTCACGCGAGTCGTCCAGGTAGTCCACGAGCAGCCGCTCCGCCTTCGTCCGCTCCCCCGCCCGTAGGGCGTCCAGAATCTCCCGGTTTCGGATGAGATAGGGCTCGTGCAGCGCGCGCGGGTCGTCCACCGTGTGGAAGACGAGCCGGAGTTCGGCCAGGACACCGCGCATCAGCTCGTCCATGCGGTCACTGCCGGCGAGGGCGACCAGTTCCCGGTGGAAGTGGATGTTGGCGGTGGAGACGCCCTTCCAGTCACCCTCCCGCGCGGCACGCTCGCCGTCGGTGACCGCCCGGATCAGCCCGTCCAGCGCGAACGGCGGCTTCCCCAGGTCATGCACGACGGCACGTTCGACGAGCCGCCGGGTGCGGTAGATGTCGACGACGTCGTCGACGGCGAGGACCCGCACGAACACCCCGCGGTTCAGCTCGTGGACGAGCAGCCGCTCATGCGTGAGCAGCCGGAACGCCTCGCGCAACGTGTTGCGCGACACCCCCAGCGCGCCGCCGATGCTGTCCTCCGAGAGCCGGGTGCCGGGCAGGAAGAAGCCCTCGGCGATTCGGGTGCGCAGGATGTCCGCGACCCGCTCCGCAGTGCTCGTGCGCCCGAGCAGCGCCCGGTCGTCCGCCAGACCGCCTCCTCCGCCGCTCCCGGAGCCCGTCGTCCCCACAGCACCCTCTCCTCGCCCGTCGCGTCCGTCCACGCTTCCGCCCGCTCATCGTAGAAGGAAACCAGGAAGCAAGAACGAGAGAACGAACCCCTTGTCGGATCGTTCAACAATCCCTACCTTGGGGACACCGCACAGCCCCGCTCCACCCCGATCGCTCACGCCTGCCTCCCCCTCTGCGAGGTGCAGATGAGTACGACCCGAAGCTCAAGGACTTCTCCGGCCTCCCCGGACGAACTGGCCGACGACAGGGGCGCGTTCGCCTGGCTGCGCGCCCTCGGACCGCGTGGCCGGCGTGCCTTCGGCGGCGCGTTCGGCGGCTACGCCCTGGACTCCTACGACTTCTTCACGCTGCCCCTGAGCATGGTGGCGATCTCGGCGTACTTCAGCCTGAGCAGCGGCCAGACCGGCCTGCTCACCACCGTCACCCTCGTCGTGTCGGCCATCGGCGGCATCCTCGCCGGGATCCTGGCCGACCGCATCGGCCGGGTGAAGGCACTGATGATCACGGTCATCACGTACGCGCTCTTCACCGTCCTGTGCGGCTTCGCGCCCAACTACGAGACGCTGCTGGTCTTCCGTGCCCTTCAGGGCCTCGGTTTCGGCGGCGAGTGGGCGGTCGGCGCGATCCTCGTCGCCGAGTACGCCTCCGCCAAGCACCGCGGCCGCACCCTCGGCGGGGTCCAGAGCGCCTGGGCGGCCGGCTGGGCCCTCGCGGTCATCGTCTACACGCTGGTCTTCCACTTCCTCGACCCGGACACCGCGTGGCGCGTGATGTTCTGGACGGGTGCCCTGCCGGCCCTGCTCGTGGTGTGGGTCCGCAGGAACGTCGAGGACGCGCCGCACATCGCCGAGGTGCGGGAGTCGAGCAGCGAGCGCGGCTCCTTCACGGCCATCTTCCGGCCGGGTCTGCTGCGGACGACGATGTTCGCGACGCTGCTGTCCACGGGCGTCCAGGGCGGCTACTACACGCTGGCCACCTGGGTACCGACGTACCTGAAGAGCGACCGGGGGCTGACCGTCGTCGGTACGGGCGGTTACCTCACCTTCCTGATATCCGGTGCCTTCATCGGGTACCTGACGGGTGGTTACCTCACCGACCGGCTGGGCCGGAAGCGCAACATCGTCATCTTCGCGGTCCTTTCGGCGGTGTGCATCCTCGCGTACACGAACATCCCCTCCGGGGCGAACGGCCTCGTTCTCGTCCTGGGCTTCCCCCTCGGCTTCTGCATGTCGGCCATCTTCAGCGGGTTCGGCTCGTTCCTCGCCGAGCTCTACCCGACGGCGGTGCGCGGCACGGGCCAGGGGTTCACGTACAACACCGGCCGGGCGGTCGGTGCGTTCTTCCCGACCCTCGTCGGCTTCCTCGCGGACAGCTGGGGCGTGGGCGGGGCGCTGGTCTTCGGCGCGGTCGGCTACGGCATCGCCGTACTGGCCCTGCTCGGCCTGCCCGAGACGCGCGGCCGCGAGCTCGCGTGACGCACGCGTAAGGAGACACCACCATGACCTGGGCCTCGATCGACCTCAACGCCGACCTGGGAGAGGGCTTCGGGCGCTGGCAACTGACGGACGACGAACAGCTCCTGTCGGTCGTCACCAGCGCCAATGTGGCCTGCGGCTTCCACGCTGGGGACGCGGTCACCATGCGGCGCGTCTGCGCCCTGGCCGCCGAGCGCAGGGTACGGATCGGCGCCCAGGTCTCCTACCGCGACCTCGCCGGTTTCGGACGGCGCTCCATGGACGTGCCCTACGACGAGCTGGCCGCGGAAGTGGCGTACCAGATCGGTGCCCTGGAGGTGTTCGCCAGGGCGGCCGGTGTACGGGTGTCGTACGTGAAGCCGCACGGTGCCCTCTACAACCGGGTCGTGCACGACGAGGGGCAGGCGCAGGCGGTGGTCGACGGCGTTCTGCTGACCGGTGAGCGGCTCCCGCTGCTGGGTCTGCCCGGTTCCCGGCTGCACGAGGTGGCCGAGAAGGCCGGGCTGCCGGTCGTCACCGAGGCGTTCGCCGACCGCGCGTACACCGCCGACGGCACGCTCGTGCCCCGCCGTGAGGAGGGGGCGGTCATCACCGATCCGGCGGCCGTCGTGGAACGGTCCGTGTCCATGGCCCGGTTCGGTGTCACCACCTCCCGGTGCGGGCGCTCGGTGGCCGTCCGCGCCCGGTCGCTGTGCCTGCACGGTGACACGCCCGGCGCGGTCGACCTGGCGCGCCGCGTACGGAGCCGGCTGGAGGACTCCGGTGTCCGCGTGGAGGCCTTCGTATGAGGACCCTCGCGGTGGGCGAGCGTGCCCTGCTCGTCGAGCTCGACAGCGGCGAGGAGACCGAGGCCTTCCATGCCGAGCTGCTGCGCCGCCGGGCGGCGGGCTCGCTCCCCGCCCTGACGGAGATCGTTCCGGCGGCACGGACGGTGCTGCTGGACGGCGTGGAGGAGCCCGGGCGGCTCGCCGCCCTCGTCGCCGGATGGAAGGTCGAGCCGCTCCACGCGCGCGTGGATCCCGCCGTCGACATACGCGTCCGGTACGACGGGCCCGACCTGCCGGACGTCGCCGCCCTGTGGGGTGTGACGCCGGACGAGGTCGCGCGGATCCACGCGGCGACCGAGTTCCGGGTGGCGTTCTGCGGCTTCGCGCCCGGGTTCGGCTACCTGACCGGGCTGCCGACGGCCTACGAGGTGCCCCGGCGGGCCACGCCGCGCACGGCCGTCCCGGCGGGCTCGGTGGCGATGGCCGGCCCGTACACGGGCGTGTACCCGCGTTCGTCGCCCGGCGGCTGGCAGCTGATCGGGACGACGGACGCGGTGCTGTGGGACCCCGCCCGGGAGCCCGCGGCACTGCTGGCGCCGGGCACGCGGGTGCGGTTCGTCCCGGTGGGCGTGGGGGGCCGATGACCGACCGGGCCTTCGCCGTCGTGCGGGCAGGGGCACTGACCACCGTGCAGGACCGGGGACGCCTCGGCCACGCGCACCTGGGCGTGCCGCGGTCCGGCGCCCTCGACCCGTACGCGAGCGGCCTGGTCAACCGGCTGGTCGGCAACCCGGTGGACGCGGCCGTGCTGGAGACGACGGTCAGCGGGTGCGCGGTACGGCCGCGCTGCGCGGTGACCGTCGCGGTGGGCGGCGCGCCGTGTGCCGTCACGGTGGACGGGCGGCCGGTGGCCTGGGGCACCGCGGTACGTGTCCCCGCGGGCGCCGTGCTGGAGGTGGGCGCGGCGGTGCGGGGCCTGCGCTCGTACGTGGCGTTCGCCGGGGGCGTCGCCGCCGAGCCGGTGCTGGGCAGCCGCTCCACGGACCTGCTCTCGGGGCTCGGGCCGGCGCCCCTGAGTGATGGCGCCGTGCTGCCGCTGGGCCCGGAGCCGTCGGGGCCGCCCGGACCGGACGTCGTGCCCTGGCCGGGGCCGCCCGAGGAGCTGGTGCTGCGCGTCCGGCTCGGCCCACGCCACGGCTGGTTCACCAGGGCGGCGCTCCGGACCTTCGCCACGCGCGCGTACCGGGTGTCGCCGGCGAGCAACCGCATAGGGCTGCGCACCGAAGGCCCGCCCCTGGAGCGTGCCGTGCGGGGTGAGCTGCCCAGCGAGGGCATGGTCCTGGGCGCGGTCCAGGTGCCGCCGGACGGGCGCCCGGTGGTGTTCCTCGCGGACCATCCCACGACCGGCGGATATCCGGTGGTGGCCGTGGTCCGGGAGCGGGATCTGGCGGCGGCCGCCCAGGCGGTACCGGGGACGCCCGTCCGGTTCATTCCCGTCCGGTAGGCGCGCCGTAGCCGCCGCCCCCGGGGGTCGAGACGACCAGGACGTCCCCCGGATCGACGTCCACCACGTCCACGCCCTCCAGCCTTCGGGCGGTGCCGTCGGCGCGCTCCACCGCGTTCTCACCGAGCGCTCCGGGAGCGCCGCCCGCCATGCCGTACGGGGGGATCCTCCGGTGTCCGGTGAGGAGGGCCACCGTCATGGGCTCCAGGAAGCGGATGCGCCGTACGACGCCGTCGCCGCCCCGCCAGCGGCCGCGCCCTCCGCTGCCGCCGCGTACCGCGAAGGCGTCCACGCGGACCGGGTAGCGCCACTCCAGGATCTCGGGGTCGGTGAGCCGGGAGTTGGTCATATGGGTCTGTACGGCGTCGGCGCCGTCGAAGCCGTCCCCGGCGCCCGAGCCGCTCGCCACGGTCTCGTAGTACTGGACCCGGTCGTTGCCGAAGGTGACGTTGTTCATGGTGCCCGAGCCCTCCGCCTGGACGCCCAGCGCGGCGTAGAGGGCCCCGGTCACGGCCTGCGAGGTCTCGACGTTGCCCGCGACCGTCGCCGCCGGGTAGGCGGGGGCGAGCATGGAGCCTTCCGGTACGCGTACGTCCAGCGGCTCCAGGCAACCGCTGTTGAGCGGGATGTCGTCGTCGACGAGGGTCCGGAACACGTAGAGGACGGCCGCCATGACCACCGACGTGGGCGCGTTGACGTTCCCGGGCTGCTGCGGTGAGGTGCCGGTGAAGTCGAGGACGGCACCGCGGCGTTCCCGGTCGACACGCACGGCCACCTGGATGACCGCGCCGCCGTCCGTCTCGTACCGGTAGGAGCCGTCGTGGAGGGTGGCGACGATCCGGCGCACGGACTCCTCGGCGTTGTTCCGTACGTGCCGCATATAGGCGTGGACGACGTCGAGGCCGAACTGGTCCACCATGTGGCGCAGTTCCTCGATGCCCTTCTCGTTGGCGGCGATCTGGGCGCGCAGGTCGGCGAGGTTGGTGCCGGGGTCCCGGGACGGGTACGGGGCCTCCGTGAGCAGCCTCCTGGTCTCGGCCTCCCGCAGCCGCCCGTCGCGTACGAGCAGCCAGTTGTCGAAGAGGACGCCCTCCTCGTGGATGCTGCGGCTGAAGGCGGGCATGGAGCCGGGGGTGATGCCGCCGATCTCGGCGTGGTGCCCGCGTGAGGCGACGAGGAAGCGGAGGTCGCCGGAAGGGCCGAAGACGGGTGTCACGACCGTGACATCGGGAAGATGGGTCCCGCCGTGGTACGGGTCGTTGATCGCGTACACGTCCCCCGGGCGCATGGTCCCCTCGTTGCGCCGCAACACCTCCTTGATGGACTCCCCCATGGAGCCGAGGTGGACGGGGATGTGGGGTGCGTTGGCGATCAGGTTGCCTTCCGCGTCGAAGAGGGCGCAGGAGAAGTCGAGCCGTTCCTTGATGTTGACCGAGTGGGCGGTGTTCTCCAGCCGTACGCCCATCTGCTCGGCGATCGCCATGAAGAGGTTGTTGAAGACCTCCAGGAGGACCGGGTCGACGTCCGTGCCGACGGCACTGCGGCTCGGCCTGGGCCGTACCCGGGTCAGCAGCAGGTGTCCGGTACCGGCCGCGGCGGCCTGCCATCCGTCGTCGACGACGGTCGTGGCGTCGGCCTCGGCGATGACCGCCGGCCCCGGCACCGTGTCGGAGGGACGACGGAGGTCCTCCCTCCGGTACAGCGGGGTGTCCCTCCGCTCGCCGTCCACGAACATGGTCACGGTCGCGCGGGGCCGCAACGGGTCCTCTCTTGGCGGCTGTTCGGCGTCGGCGGGGCCGTGGGGTCCGGCCCGGCCCACCGCCTCGACCGATACGGCTTCCACGACCAGGGGCTTGTCCATGGTGAAGGCGTACCGCGCGCGGTGTGCCTCCGTGAACGCCTCCGTCATCGCCTCGGTGGAGCCGAGCGGTACGGGCAGGCTCGCGTCCGTGCCCGCGTAGCGGATCAGCACGCGTGCGTGGGTGCTGATCGCCTCGTCGGGCAGCCCGTCGGCGCGCAGTTCGCCGCGGGTGCGTTCGGCGAGCCGGTCGCAGAGGTCCTCCACGCGCGCGTGGAGGGGTTCGTCGAGTTCCGCCTCGACGGACTGTTCCCGCATGGCGGTGGCGTCGGCGAGCCCGATGCCGTACGCGGAGAGCACCCCGGCCAGCGGCGGCACCAGGACCGTGTCGACCCCGAGGGCGTCGGCCACCGCGCACGCGTGCTGGCCGCCGGCGCCGCCGAAGCTGGTCAGGACGTAGCGGGTGATGTCGTGGCCGCGCTGTACGGAGATCTTCTTGACGGCGTTCGCCATGTTCAGGACGGCGATCTCCAGGAAACCGGCGGCGACTTCCTCCGGAGTACGGGCCGTACCGGTGTGCCGCCGCACCTCCGCCGCGAGGGCGGTGAAGCGGATGCGCACCACCTCCGCGTCGAGCGGCTGGTCCCCTTCCGGTCCGAAGACGGCGGGGAAGTGCTCCGGCTGTACGCGGCCGAGCATCACATTGGCGTCGGTCACCGTCAGCGGACCGCCGCGACGGTAACAGGCGGGCCCCGGGTCCGCGCCGGCCGAGTCGGGCCCGACCCGGTAGCGCTGTCCGTCGAAGTGGAGGACCGACCCGCCGCCCGCCGCGACGGTGTGGATGTTCATCATCGGCGCGCGCATCCGCACGCCCGCCACCTGGGTGCCCAGCTCCCGTTCGAACTCGCCCGCGTAGTGCGACACGTCGGTGGACGTGCCGCCCATGTCGAAGCCGATCACCCGCCCGCAGCCGGCCTGCTCCGACGTACGCGCCATGCCGACGACCCCGCCCGCCGGGCCGGACAGTACGGCGTCCTTGCCGCGGAAGTGGGCCGCCTCGCGCAGTCCGCCGTTGGACTGCATGAACATCAGGCGCACCCCGGCGAGTTCGCGGGCGACCTCGTCGACGTACCGCCGCAGGATCGGGGAGAGATACGCGTCGACGACGGTGGTGTCGCCGCGCGGCACCAGCTTGATCAGCGGACTGACCTCGTGCGAGCAGCTGACTTGTGTGAACCCGGCCACGCGGGCGGCCTCGGCGACGCGCAGTTCGTGGTCGGGGTTGCGGTAGCCGTGCATGAGGACGACCGCGGCACTGCGGAAACCGTCGCCATGGGCGGCCTTCAGACGCTCCCCCACGGCGACCGGGTCGAGCGGCCGGACGACGGTGCCATGGGCGTCGACGCGCTCGGGCACCTCGACGACCCGGTCGTACACCGCTTCCGGGAGCAGGATGCGGCGGTCGAAGATCCGCGGCCGGTTCTGGTAGGCGATGCGGAGCGCGTCGCGGAAGCCTTCGGTGATGACCAGGACGGTCGGCTCCCCGCGCCGCTCCAGCAGCGCGTTGGTGGCGACGGTGGTCCCCATCTTCACGGAGGCGATCCGGTCCGCCGGTACGGGTTCGTCCGGCGCGAGCCCGAGGAGGAGCCGGATGCCGGCGACGGCCGCGTCCCGGTACCGGGCGGGGTCGTGGGAGAGCAGCTTGCGGGTGACCAGGCGCCCGTCGGGCCGACGGGCCACCACGTCGGTGAAGGTCCCGCCACGGTCGATCCAGAACTCCCAGCGCCCTGTCATTCCCCCATTCTGGCAAGCGGAGCCTCGACGGCCACTGCTGCGGACACGGCGGCGAGGGCGGCCGACAGGGCGTGTTCGGCGCGCAGGTCGAGCCGTGCGCAGGTGCCTCCCGCCCAGTGCCGTACCTCCGCTGCCGCCAGCCGGAGCAACTGGGGCAGCAGGTCGTGGCACCGCCGCACCACCCAGCCGGTCCCGGCCGTGGCCAGCCACAGCAGCGTGCCGGCGCGGGTGTGCGGGGGCTGCTGGGGCTCACGGGCGGGCGCGGCACCGCTCGCCAGGCCGTGTTCGGCGAGCAGGGCGTGGAACCGGGCGGCGATCGTCCGGTGCCCGCGCTCTCCGGGGTGGAGCCGGTCGGCGCTCCACAGGCTGCGGTCGGTGACCCAGGCGGTGTCCGCCATGTGCAGGTGGACGGCGTCGTAAGGGGCGGACAGGGCGTGCACGACGGCGTTGACCTGCCGCTGGCGGCGTGCGAGGGGCCGCGCGAGCGGCGGGGGCAGGCCCAGCATGGCGCCCGGATCGGGCAGGCAGGCCGTCAGGAGTACGGCGCCCCGGGCGGAGAGCCGCGCGCAGACCCGGTCCAGGGTCAGGGCCAGCTCGGCGATGTCGAAAGTGCGGCGCAGGGTGTCGTTGACGCCGACGACGACGGAGACGAGGTCGGGGCGGTACGCGAGTGCCCGGGGCAGCTGGTGTTCGGCGACGTCCCGGGCCAGGGCGCCGCTGACGGCGAAGTTCCGGAACTCCACGGCGCCGTTCCCCTCGGCCGCCTCGTCCACGAGCCCGCCCGCGAGCAGCGCGGCCCACCCGCGCAGCCCACCGCCGACGGGGTCGCCGACCCCCGCGGTCAGCGAGTCCCCGAGCGCCGCGAACCGCCGCACGGGCGGCGCGTCCGCCATGTGCCCGGGCGTACCGGGCGGGCCGGGTCTGCGGACCTGGCCGGAAACCGGCGCCACGCGCGCGTGGCGCGTTCGCCGCGGCGGGGCACCGGAGGCGGGGTCCCCGGGCCCGACGGGCGTGAGGCCCGCCGGCGCGACCACCACCCGGCCGTCCGGTGCGACCACCTCCCTGCCCCCGTGCGCGACCACCACCCGGCCCTCGGGCGCGTCGAGCGCCGGGACCGGTGGGGCGGTCATGCCGGGACCTCCGGGCCGGGGTTCGGGTCGCGGGTGCGGGCCGGGTGTACGGGGGCGTCATGGGCCGCGAGGAACGCCGCCACCGCCCGGTCCCATCCGAAGAGTTCCGCCCGGGCACGGGCCGCGTCGCGGCGGCGGGCCTCCGGGCGGGCCAGGAGGCGGGTGACGGCGTCGGCGAACGCGGCCGGGGTGTCCTGGGCGGCCGCGCCCGCGTCGCCGATGACCTCGGGGAGCGCGGAAGTCGCGCTGGCGACGACCGGGGTGCCGCAGGCGAGCGCCTCCAGGGCGGACAGCCCGAACGTCTCCGCCGGGCCGGGCGCCAGGCAGAGGTCCGCCGAGGCCTGGAGGACGGCCACCTCCTCACGGTCCGGTACGTGTCCGAGGAACCGGACGCCGAGCCCCCGCGACCGTCGCTCCAGGCCGTCGCGCGACGGCCCGTCCCCGACGACCACCAGGGCCGCCCGGACGCCGCGTGCGCGCAGTTCCGCGAGGGTGTCCAGGGCCGTGCCGGGCCGCTTCTCGACCGACAGCCGTGAGCAGAGCAGGAGCAGTACGTCGGCGTCGGGCGCGTACCGGGCGCGAAGGGAGGTGCTGCGCCGCTCCGGCCGGAACCGGCGCAGGTCGACACCGAGGGGCGCCCGCACCACATTGCGCGCCCCGATCCGCACGAACTCGCGCTCCGCCCACTCGGTGGTGCACACGATCCGGGTGTACGCCCACGCGCTGCGGCGGTTGAGCCGGTCGGCGGTCCGCGAGGCGAGGGCGGCCGGCGTTCCCCACGTACGCAGGACACCGTCCGCCGTCTCGTGGGAGACCATCACGGCGGGCACTCTGGCGCGCCGGGCCCACTCGCCGGTCCACCGCAGTGTGGTCCGGTCGGCGACCTCCAGGCGGTCGGGGGCGAGCTCCTCCAGCAGCTGCCGCAGCCGGTGCCGGCCGGCCAGGACGCGATAGCCGCCGGTGCCGGGCAAGAGAGGTCCGGGCAGGGTGATGACGCGGCCCTGGGGCGTGACGCGGTCGCTCCCGTCCTCCCCCGGCGCCACCAGAACGGGTTCGTGACCGGCGGCACGATAACCGCGGCCGAGCTCGTCGAGTGCGGTGCGCAGTCCGCCCGAGAAGGGGGTGACGAAGTTCGCCAGCCGTACGATGCGCAGGCTCATGCCGCCACCGCCGTCCGCTCGCGCAGCACCTCGGCATAGTGGTCGATGAGCTGGTCCCCGACGGCCGCCCAGGTCCTGTCCTCGACCGCGGCCCGCCCGGCCCGTCCGTACGCCGCGCGCAGAGCGGGATCTGCGGCCAGGGTCGTGACGGCGGTACGGAGGGCGTCCGAGTCGTGCGGGGTGACCAGGAGGCCGGTACGGCCGTGGCCGACCAGGTCCAGGGGGCCGCCCGCGGCCGGGGCGATCACCGGGACGCCGCTGGCCATGGCCTCCTGGACGGTCTGGCAGAACGTCTCATGAGGACCCGTGTGCGCGAACACGTCCAGGGAGGCGAAAATCCGGGCCAGTTCGCCGCCCGTACGGCGGCCCAGGAAGACGGCGCCGGGGAGGGCGGCCCGCAGCGCGCCCTCGCTCGGCCCGTCGCCGACGACGACCACGCGTACGCCCGGCAGGCCGCACGCCCCGGCCAGGAGCTCCACCCGCTTCTCGGGCGCGAGGCGCCCCACGTACCCGACGAGCAGTTCACCGCCGGGCGCCAGCTCACGCCGGAGCGCCGCGTCCCGCAGCTCGGGCCGGAACCGCAGGGTGTCGACGCCGCGCGGCCAGAGCCGTACTCGCGCCACGCCGTGCCGTTCCAGGTCCCTGACGGCGGCCGTGGACGGGGCGAGGGTCCGGTCGGCGGCGCCGTGCACGGCGCGCAGCCGCCGCCAGGCGGCGCCCTCGCCCGCGCCCACGTAGGTGCGGGCGTAGCCGGCGAGGTCGGTCTGGTAGACCGCGACGGCGGGCAGGCCGAGCCGCGCGGCGGCCGCCATGCCGCGTACGCCGAGGACGAAGGGGCTCGCGAGGTGGACGAGGTCCGCCCGGTGTGCCGCGATCGCGGCGGCCACCCGCCTGCTGGGCAGCGCCACCCGGACCTGCGGATAGCCGGGCAGCGGCAGGGACGGGACGCGTACGACCCGGCAGGGGGCGTCCGCGTCCGGGGAGGCCGCAGGCGCTCGGGAGCCGGCGGAGGCTCCGGAGACGGCGGAGGCTCCCGGGGCAGCCCCAGCGGCTGCGGGAACGGCGGGGGCTATGACGAGCGGGTCATGGCCGCGCACGGCGAGATGCCGGGCGGTCTGCAGGGCGCAGTGCGCCACACCGTTGATGTCGGGAGGGAAGGACTCGGTGACGATGACGACACGCATACGGGTGTTGTCGTCGTGCCCGGCGTGGCTCCGCCGACTTGGATCTTTCCGTGCGGGGAACGTCCCATGAGCTTTTGCCCGCGCCCCCGCGCGGGGTCAGAGCTTGGGCAGGTCCGGTCCGATCCTGCTCCGTACGGCGGTCTGCACCTCGTCCTCCTCGGCGGGGTCGGCCGCGAGGCGGCGCAGCCGCTCGGCCACCCGTACGTCACCGGTCTCGGCGTGCAGTGCGGCGATCTCCCGGGTGGTCTCCTCGCAGTCCCACAGGCACTCGACGGCGAAGCCGGTGGGGAAGGAGGGGTCCGTGGCGGCCAGGGCGCGGGCCGTGCGCCCGCGCAGCTGGGATGAGGCGGTTTCGCGGTAGATGTGGCGCAGTACGGGTGCGGCACAGGCGACGCCCAGCCTGCCCGTGCCGTCGACGAGGGAGTAGAGCGACGGCGCGTCGGGGCCCTCGGCCCGTACCGCCTCGCGCAACGCCCCGAGGACGAGCGTGGCGTCGCGGGCATCGCCCCGGCAGGCCAGTACGCCCGCCGCGGAGGCGCCCAGGGGGTCGGGCCGGTGCACCCAGCCGCGTGCGCGGTCGACGGCCTCGTCGCCGCACATGCGCTCGAAGGCGGCGACGGCGGCCTCGGCGACGATACGGGAGTCGCTCGCCGCCGCGGCCTCGATGAGGTCGAGGACGGCGGGGTCCCGGGCCTCGGCGAGATGGTGCAGCGCGGCGCAGCGGGCACCGTCGGGGCCGCTGCGGGCTGCCTCGACGATCAGGGGTCGGTCGTCCGGGCCGGCGACGGCGGTCAGGCAGCGGGCGGCCGGCACATGGAGTACCGATCCGCGCTCCAGGCCTTCCTGGGCCCATTCGAAGACGGCCTGGACGCTCCAGCCGGGCCGGGGCCCGGTGGGGCGCATCTGGCGCTGCCAGCGGTCGAAGGAGCCCTGTTCCCGGGCCGCTCGCACACGGGCGCCGATCGCGTCGTGCCGGTCCTCGGCCCACAGCCGCCACGGGCGGGGCTCGAAGGCGTCGCGCACGGCGGCGGCCAGCTCGGCCTCGCCGTCCGGGGTGGCGGGAAACCGGGCGAGGACGGGGGTGGCGAGGCTGCGCAGCCCGGCGTCGTCGTCGCGGAGGGCGAGCTCGTCGAGCGCCCAGGACCAATTGGTCCCGGTGGCGGCGTACCGGCGCAGCAGTACGAGGGCGTCCTCGCGGCCGTACGCGGCGAGATGGCCGAGGACGGCGAGCGCCAGCCCGGTCCGTGACTCCTCGGTGTCGAGGAGGTCCTCGGCGCCGAACAGGTGGGCCTCGATCTCTTCGAGCCCGCCGTGCAGATCCAGGTAGAGGCGTGCGTAGTAGAGGGAGCGGTTCTCGACCTGCCAGTCCTGGCGGGGGTCGCTGAGAACGCAGTGGTTGAGGGCCGCGAGGGCTTCGGCCCGTGGCGCGGCGAGCGCGTGCAGCGTGCCGTCGCCGCGACCCCTCTGCAGCAGGCCGAGCAGGGTACCGCTCGGCGCTATGACTGGATCGAACATGGAAAATGCCTCACATCAAGCTGTCGACGCACCCGGAGGAGACCGGGGATCCCGGGGTGACCGGGGAACGGTGATTACCTAGGCCGCGCAGCAACATGTGGAGCCGCCCGTCGTCTTCCGCTTGGTGTCGACCATCTTCCTCTGCCTCTCGTCGGTGGCCCCGTACGGGCCCGACGTCATGATGACCCAGCCATTTCGCCACCGCGACCACATTTACGGCGCCGCTCTCACCTGGCGTTCGTCACCCGTTCACCGGGACTCGAACAGCTCCAGGAGGTGCGTCTTCCCAAACATCCTCGCGGTATCCACCGCGGACGGAGTTCCTGCTTCCGGATCGGCACCGGCGGCCAGGAGAGCACGGATGATGCCGTCCTCGCCCTTGAACACGGCGCCCGCGATCGGCGTCTGGCCCCGGTCGTTGACACGGTTGGGGTCGGCGCCGCGCTCCAGGAGGGCGGCCACCGCCTCCTCGTGCCCGTGGTAGGCGGCGAGCATCACCAGGGAGTCGCCCTTGTCGTTGGTGAGGTTCGCGGGCACGCCCGCGTCGACGTACGCGGCGAGCGCCTCGGCGTCACCCTGCCGTGCCAGATCGAAGACCTTGGACGCCAGCGCGATCACCTCGGGGTCCGGGGTTTCACTCATCGGACGTACTGCCTTTCACCTCGTTGACGCGCCATGGACACCATGGCCGCGCGCGACCACGACAGCCGCTTTGACCTGCATGGACCCGGTTGGGCCGGTACGCACGGCGGGAGCGCCGTACGAGTGAACCGACAGGGTACTGCCCGGCCGCGCACATGACCCGGCCCGGCGACGGCAAGGGATGTGCCGCGGGCGGAGCCGCCTCGCGACGCGGGCCATCCATCCGCCATTCAAGTGAAAAGCGGATAAGTTCACCCATTTGCACCTTTTATCACATAGATACTTGCTGTGAGGCTGGAAGTACTGAAGGTGACTGTCCCCTCACCCAGGAGATCCCCTCATGATCCTGTCCATCTCAGGCGTGGTACTGCTCGGCATCATCGTCTTCCTCTTCTTCAAGAAGGACGGGCTCAAGGCCTCCCACGCCCTCGTCTGCGCACTCTTCGGCTTCTACCTCGCGGGTACCGCGATCGCACCCAGCATCACGGCGGGCGGTGCCAGCCTCGCCAGCCTGCTGGGCGGGATCAAGTTCTGACGCCCCGCGGCCCCTTCCACGACTTCAGGATCAGGAGTACGACGTGGCCCGGCGCCTTCTTCCGCGCATCTCGAACCTCCCGAGCATTCCGAGCCTGCCGAGCACTGCCAGTGCCCGGATCGCACGCGGTCGGGAGATCGCACGAACGGCCGCCGACGGCGCCACCGACGTCCTCCATCCGCTGATCACGATCTCCCGTGGCCTGCGGAAGCTGGCCGGGGCCGGCCGCGCCAAATGGGCCGCGACCCCCAAGGAACGGCGCGGTCCCGCGCTGTTCGTGGTCGCGGCCTGCGTGCTGGCCGTCGCGCTCATCCCGTACGGGCCGATGCTGGCCCTGGTCTCGGTGATGGGCGCGGCGGCGTGGCAGGGGCGCGAGCGCCCGGTCGTGAGGACGGGGCCGGACGAGGCGGAGACCGAGCGGCTCCGGGCGCTGTACGAGGCCCTGGTGCCGTACTTCTCCGTCCCGGAGGACCCGAGCCCGCTGTTCGCCCACGGCGGCGACTGGGCCAAGGCCTTCAGCGACTTCGAGTTCGACGGCGACGGACGGCCCACCCGGCTGCGGATCGCCTACCCGGCGTACTTCACGGACGGCGAGGCCACCGCCCGCGCGAGGATCGAGCAGCTGCTGCACGCCAAGTCCGGACGGGGCCGGGAGTATCTCTTCGACTGGGACGAAGAGGGAAACCAGCTCCTTGTACGGGTGCTTCCGGCGCTGTCCACGTCGGTGGCCGCCCAGCGCTTCGTCACCGTGCCGGGCGAGACGGTACTGGGGTTCACCGACCCCGAGGCCGTGCAGCGGACCGTGCCGGTGCGGGACGGCGACGAGTCCCGGGACGCGCCGGCCGTGGTGTGGCGTACGGGGCCGCGCTCGACCGAGCCGCATCTGCTGGCCGTCGGGCAGCCCGGCAGCGGCACCACGACGCTGCTGCGGTCCATCGCGCTCCAGGCGCTCCAGCACGGCGACGTACTCGTCGTCGAGGGCAGCGGGACCGGCGAGTACGCCTGTCTCACCGGGCGCGACGGGGTCCTGGCGGTCGAATGCGGGCTGAGCGGCGCCCTGTCCAGCCTCGAATGGGCGGCGCACGAGACGGAACGGCGGCTGATCGCGGCGAACCGGGCGCGGCAGGCGGGGCATCCGGCGCCCGAGGACACCAGGCGGCCGTTGTGGATCCTGCTGGACCGGCCGAGCGTGTTCGGCCATCTGGCGGCGGCTGACGGGCGGACGGACCCGCAGTCACTGCTCCAGGTCCCCCTCCGGCACGGGCGGGCGGCCCATGTGACGGTGGTGGTGGCCGAGCAGTTCGACTGCCTGGACACGCTCTGCGAGGCGGTATGGGCGTACACCCGCGCCCGGGTCGTCCTCGGGCCCGCCACGCCGGAACAGGTGCGGTGCGTCCTGGACGCCGCCCCGCACACCACCCCGACACCGCACGTCCCGCCCGGGCGCGGCTACGCCCGGCTCGGTACGGGACCGGTGCTGCGGCTCCAGGTGCCGGCGACGCCCGACCCGTACGACGACGCGACCACGGAGGCGCACCGGCAGGCCGTCCTGGACCTCCTCCCCGACCGCCGGCCCGCACCGGTGCCGGTGGCCGCCCCCGTGGGCGCCGCCTCGGGGCCCGCCCCCACGTACGCGCCGGAAACGCGCCCCGCACCCGGCGCCCCGGTCGTCCCGGAGGAACCGGCCGCACCGGCCGTGCCTGAACCGCTGCCGCCCACGCCGGCCGTCCCCGAGCCGCTGCCCGCCGCCCAGCGACCGGCGGCGGACACGGGCCGGCTGCCGGCGAGCTGACCGCGCACAGACCCCACCACCGCGAACCAGCACCGCCCGCGGACCGCACCGCCCACAGACCCCACCGCCGCACCGGGCAGCCACGCCCTACGCCACGAACGTCCTCGGTGACTCGCCCGAACCGGCGCTCGCGCCCGCCTTCACCAGCCGGGCCGCCGCCGCCAGGCGTACCGCGGCTTCGTCGGCGACCGGTCCGGCGACCGTGAACGGCAGCCGGACGTACCCCTCGAAGGCACCGTCCACACCGAAGCGGGGCCCCGACGGCACCCGTACGCCGACCCGTTCGCCCACCTCGGCCAGCCGGGAGCCGGACAGGCCTCCGGTGCGCACCCACAGGGTCAGGCCGCCGCTCGGCACCTCGAACTCCCAGTCGGGCAGCTCCCGGCGTACCGCCGCGACCAGCGCGTCACGGTTCTCGCGCGCCTGGGCACGGCGCAGGGCGACCGCCTCCTCCCAGCCGCCGGTGCGCATCAGCCAGTCGACACCGAGCTGTTCCAGTACGGGAGTGCCGAGGTCGGCGTACGCGCGGGCGGCGACCAGCGACCGGATCACGTCCGGCGCCGCCCGCACCCACCCGATGCGCATGCCCGCCCAGAACGCCTTGCTCGCCGAACCGACGGTGAGCACCGTGCTCCCGGCCGGGTCGAAGGCACACACGGGCCGGGGCATGTCGAGCCCCTCCTCCAGGTACAGCTCGGTCATGGTCTCGTCGACGACGAGCACCGTCCCGGCCGAGCGGGACGCGTCGACCAGCGCGCGCCGCCGGTCCTCGTCCGCGAGGGCCCCGGTCGGGTTGTGGAAGTCCGCCACGACGTAGGCGAGCCGGGGCGCGGCGTCCCTCAGCACCTGGCGCCAGCGCGCCACGTCCCAGCCCTCCAGGCCCTCGGCCATCGCGACGGGCACCAGGCGGGCGCCGGCCTCCCGCATCAGCTGGAGGATGTTGGCGTACGACGGCGACTCCACGGCGATACGTTCACCACGACCGGCGAAAAGATGGCAGATGGCGTCGATCGCGCCCATCGCGCCCGTCGTCACCATGATCTGCTCGGGCATCGTCGGGATGCCCCGCCGGGTGTACCGGTCGGCGAGCATCTGGCGCAGCGCGGGCAGACCGGCCGGATAGTCCCCGTGCGTGTGGGCGTAGGGCGGCAGCTCTTCGAGGGCGCCCTGGAAACCGCGGGTGAGCCATGGCTCGGGCGCGGGCAGGGAGGCGCAGCCGAGGTCGATCATCGAGCCGAGGGACTCCGGGGGCAGCGGTTCCAGGCCGCGCGCCGGGAGGGGGTTCCCGGCGGGGACGGCCGTCCAGCTTCCCGCGCCGCGGCGGGACTCGAGAAAGCCTTCGGCGCGCAGCGCCTCGTAGGCGGCGGCGACCGTCGTACGGCTCACGGACAGGGCGAGGGCCAGCTCGCGCTCGGCGGGGAGGCGGGCGGCGACCGGGACACGACCCTCCAGCACCAGCAGGCGGATGCCGTCGGCGAGCGCACGGTAGGCGGGCGGCTTGCGGGTGCCGGGGCCGGCCGGCCGGGGCTGCTGTGCGTTCAGCTGCCGGGCAAGTTGGGCCGGGCCCACCGCCGAAGTCCACTCAGCCATGGATTTCAGTCCACCTTCCTCGAATTGGACCTGGTTGGCATCCAAAGTCCTGCCACAGGGTGGCATGAACCAGTCCACCACCACCACATCGGGGGCACAACACATGTCGACGACATCCGGCACACCGGATCGGGACTCGGACGCCACACCACGGCACCTCACCCGTCGGCTGCTCCAGCTCTACTCGGGCCTGACTCTGTACGGGGTGAGTTCGGCCCTGCTCGTCCGCAGCGGTCTCGGCCTGGAGCCGTGGAACGTCCTGCACCAGGGACTGGCCGAGCTGACCGGTCTGACGATGGGAGTGGTCCTGACCATCGTCGGCGCCGCCGTACTCCTCCTGTGGATCCCGCTACGCCAGAAGCCCGGCCTGGGCACGGTCTCCAACGTCCTCGTCATCGGTGTCGCGATGGACGGTGCCCTGTGGCTCCTCCCGGACGCGCACGGCCTGCCCGTCCAGATCCCGCTGATGATCGCCGGAATCGTGCTCAACGGTGTGGCCACCGGCCTCTACATAGCCGCCCGCTTCGGCCCCGGCCCGCGCGACGGGCTGATGACGGGCCTGCACCGGCTCACCGGCCGCTCCATCCGTCTGATCCGTACGACGATCGAGGTCGCCGTGGTCCTCACCGGCTTCCTGCTGGACGGCTCCCTCGGCGCGGGGACGGTGCTCTACGCCCTGGCGATCGGTCCGCTCGCCCAGTTCTTCCTGCGCGTCTTCGCCATCCCCGGTCAGGGCGGCGGAAGCACCGTGGTCGCTTCCGGGAAACCACGGCAGGCCATACTGCGGCGGTGACTCGCGTACGCCATCCCTATCTGGACCATCCCTCCTCCCCCATACCCTTCGCCCATCGCGGCGGGGCCGCGGACGGGCTGGAGAACACGGTGGCCGCCTTCCGGCGCGCCGCCGCGGCCGGTTACCGCTACTTCGAGACGGACGTGCACACGACCGCCGACGGCCGGCTGGTCGCCTTCCACGACGCGACGCTGGACCGGGTGACGGACACCCGTGGCCGGATACGGGACCTGCCGTGGAGTGCCGTCCGCCACGCGCGCGTGGCGGGCAAGGAGCCGCTGCCGCTCTTCGAGGAGCTGCTGGAGGAGTTTCCGGACGCCCGCTGGAACGTGGACATCAAGGCGGAGCCCGCCCTGGAGCCGCTGGTCGAGGTCGTGCGGAAGGCGGCTGCCTGGGACCGGGTGTGTGTCGGCTCGTTCAACGAGGGCCGGGTGGCGAGGGCGCTCCGGCTCGCGGGCCCACGCCTGGCCACCTCCTACGGAGTGCGCGGCGTGCTGGGGCTGCGGCTGCGGTCGTACGGGATTCCGGCGGCGCTGCGGGCGGGTGCGGTGGCGGCGCAGGTGCCGGAGACCCAGAACGGGATCCGGGTGGTGGACCGGCGCTTCGTGAAGGCCGCGCACGAACGGGGTCTTCAGGTGCACGTGTGGACCGTGAACGATCCGGATCGGATGGCCGCTCTGCTCGACCTCGGGGTCGATGGCATCATGACCGATCATCTGGAGACGTTGCGCACGGTGCTGACCGACCGGGGGGTCTGGGTCTGAGCGTGCCCTGTCGTCTCCGCCACGGGGACGAACGAGGGGGCGGGCGTGAGCGACGCCGAAACCGCCGACCGGGCCGCCGGTGAATCCGGGCCGTCCGACCGTCGACGCGAGCAACGCGGCTGGTACTTCTACGACTTCGCGTGTTCGGTCTACTCGACGAGCGTGCTGACGGTCTTCATCGGCCCCTATCTGACGTCGGTCGCCAAGGCCGCCGCGGACGCGGACGGCTTCGTCCACCCGCTGGGAATCCCGGTCCGCGCGGGGTCGCTGTTCGCGTACGCGGTGTCCCTTTCCGTCGTCGTGGCCGTGCTGGTGATGCCCCTGGCGGGTGCGGCGGCCGACCGCACGGGACGCAAGAAGCCGCTGCTGGCGGTGTCCGCGTACCTGGGGGCGGCCGCCACGGCGGGCATGTTCTTCCTGGAGGGCGACCGCTATCTCCTGGGCGCGTTCCTCCTGATTGTGGCGAACGCCTCACTCGCGGTCTCGATGGTGCTGTACAACGCCTATCTGCCGCAGATCGCCGAGCCCGACGAACGCGACGCCGTGTCCTCCCGCGGCTGGGCGTTCGGCTATACGTCGGGTGCTCTCGTCCTCCTCCTGGACCTGGTCCTGTACACGGGCCATGCGTCGTTCGGGCTCTCGGAGTCGGAGGCCGTGCGGATCTGCCTGGCCTCGGCCGGCCTGTGGTGGGGCGCCTTCACCCTCGTACCGCTTCGGCGGTTGCGTGACCGTGGGGTGGCGCCTGGTGAGGGCGCGGTCGGTTCGGGGTGGCGGCAGTTGCTGGCGACGCTGCGCGACATGCGCCGGCATCCGCTGACGCTCTCCTTCCTCCTCGCCTACCTCGTCTACAACGACGGTGTCCAGACGGTGATTTCACAGGCGTCCATCTACGGCTCCGAGGAACTGGGGCTGGACCAGACCACGCTCATCACGGCCGTGCTGCTGGTGCAGGTGCTGGCGGTCGCGGGGGCGCTGGGCATGGGACGGCTGGCGCGTACGTACGGCGCGAAGCGGACGATCCTCGGTTCGCTCGCGGTGTGGACGCTGATCCTCGCGGCCGGATACTTCCTGCCCGCCGGGGCGCCGGTGTGGTTCTACGCGCTGGCGGCGGCGATCGGTCTGGTCCTGGGCGGCAGCCAGGCGCTGTCGCGGTCCCTGTTCTCGCACCTGGTACCCCGCGGCAAGGAGGCCGAGTACTTCTCGGCGTACGAGATGAGCGACCGCGGGCTGAGCTGGCTGGGGCCATTGGTGTTCGGACTCGCCTACCAGCTGACCGGCAGCTACCGGGATGCCATCATCTCGTTGGTGATCTTCTTCGTGCTCGGATTCGTTCTCCTCGCGCGGGTACCCGTCCGAAAGGCGGTGGCCGCCGCGGGGAACCCGGTGCCCGACCGGATTTAGACGCGGAAGTGAAAGGCCGGTAGTGTACGCCTTTGGCCTGCCAGGCGGACCGTTACTGCGTGCTCTGCAAGTAAAGACGCTGGGTGACATCTGCTGCCAGATGTGACAAACCGGGCACTGGTGGGTACAACAAGGGGCGGCACGACGGGCGACGCATGACCCGCAACGGGAATCTTTACCGCCGACCGGACGTTGACCGGATGACGACGACAGCGACACCTGTCCTGTGGGCGACAAGCCCGGGAGGCACGATTCATGAGTGAGCGAGCTCTTCGCGGCACGCGCCTCGTGGTGACCAGCTACGAGACCGACCGCGGCATCGATCTGGCCCCGCGCCAGGCGGTGGAGTACGCATGCGAGAAGGGGCATCGTTTCGAGATGCCGTTCTCGGTCGAGGCGGAGATTCCGCCGGAGTGGGAGTGCAAGGTCTGCGGAAGCCAGGCACTCCTCGTTGACGGGGACGGCCCCGAGGAGAAGAAGGGCAAGCCGGCGCGTACGCACTGGGACATGCTCATGGAGCGGCGCACCCGCGAGGAGCTCGAGGAAGTGCTGGCCGAGAGGCTGGCGGTCCTGCGTTCCGGCGCCATGAACATCGCCGTGCATCCGCGCGACAGCCGGAAGTCCGCGTAAGCGCACAACACAGCAGCAAAGCCGCGGGGCGGCGGTACACCTGGTGTACCGCCGCCCCGCGGCTTTCGGCCGTGCCCTCGCGCGCCGCGTCAGCGGGCCAGCGGCGGCCGGGGGCCCTCGTCGCCGTACGCGCCCGGCTGCCGGGGCGCGTCGTCACGGATGACCTCACCCTGCACGACCTTGCCGTCGGGCCGGTGCATACGAGCTTGCTGAAACGCGTCGCCCAGGGAACCGTAGCCGGGCACGGCCGCCCGCACACGGCGCTCCAGAGTCCTCTCCGCGTACCGCCCGGCCATCGCGCGCACGCCCGGGAGCAGGAGCAGCAGACCCGCCACGTCGGAGATCGGACCCGGCAGCATCAGCAGCAGCCCGCCGAGCATCAAAAAGCCGTTTCCCGTGCTCGCCCGGTCCGTGCCGACGGGGGACCCGGGGGCGGCGCCCTGCTGCTGTTGCAGCGTCTCGGTCAGCGTACGGAAGGCCCGGCGTCCCGCCCGCTTGATCACCGCGGCACCGAGCACACCACCCGCGAGGAGCAGGACGAGCACGGTGAGTCCGCCTGCCGCCCCCGCCACCAGGGTCAGCAGCCAGATCTCCAGCACCAGCCAGGCGGCCAGGCCGAGAGGAGCGAGCTTGCGGGCGCGCGAGCGCGGTGCGCGGGCGCGAGGAAGCGGTGGACCGGTCATCATGCTCCCAGTGTGCCTGGGAGCCTGCCAGGACGGCGTAAAGGGCGGCTCAGGAACGATCGGCAGAGCCGGATCCCCCGGAGGGTCCGGCGGAGCCGGAGTCGCCGGACGCGCCCGAGGACGGGCCGGACGGCGCCGAGGGGCCGAGCGGCCGGCGGCCGAGGAGGCGGCCGGCCCGGGAGCCGACGCCCCAGGCGGTGACCCGCCACAGCGCCTCGACGACGATGTCCCGGCTCATCTTGGAGTCGCCGAGCTCCCGCTCGACGAAGGTGATCGGCACCTCGACGACGTGGTAGCCGGCGGCGACGGCGCGGCGGGCCAGGTCGACCTGGAAGCAGTAGCCCTGGGAGGCGACCTCGTCGAGGCCGAGGCCCTCCAGCGTCTCCTTGCGGAAGGCGCGGAAGCCTCCGGTGACGTCCCGGATGGGGACGTCGAGCAGCAGGCGCGAGTAGGTGCTGCCGCCGCGGGAGAGGAACTCGCGGGACTTGGGCCAGTTCACGACCCGGCCGCCCGGGACCCAGCGGGAGCCGAGGACCAGGTCGGCGCCCTTGAGGGCGGTCAGCAGCCGGGGCAGTTCCTCGGGCTGGTGCGAGCCGTCCGCGTCCATCTCGACGAGGACGCCGTAGTCGCGCTCGATGCCCCAGCGGAAGCCCGCCAGGTAGGCGGCTCCGAGCCCTTCCTTGCCCTTGCGGTGCAGGACGTGGACGTGGTCGTCCTCGGCGGCCAGTTCGTCGGCCAGCTTGCCGGTGCCGTCCGGGCTGTTGTCGTCGGCGACGAGGACGTGGACGTCGGGCGCGGCGGCGCGCACCCGGGACACGATCGGCTTGATGTTCTCGGCCTCGTTGTAGGTCGGGATGATCACCAAGGCTCTGCCGAGCGGGCCGTACCGCCTCTGGCCACCGTCGTTCACTGCTGCCCCTCACGTCCGTACACGGATCACCACCATAGCGAGCCTCGGGCGAAGACCGTCGCGGCGGCGGTACGGAAAGGGCCTGACAGGCGGGGACGGCCCAGGCGCGAGTGGGGGCCCGACGTCCTTCGGGCCGACCTGGGGCCCGCTGGCTGCGGGTCGACCGAGAGCCGTTGTCTACTGAACGTCCGGGCCCCACCCGGGTCGCACCTCCCCCGAGCTCCTAGGGAGCAGGAGGGACCTCCGGCCGGCAAAAACCTTCCCTCGCCCCCGAGGCGCGGGCGCTGAACCTGGCTCCCAGTGGTGGTGCGCCGGTGCGGCACACCACCCCATGACCCAGCGGCGTTCGACGACTGCGTGAAGGTCGACCGGTCGGACGTCCTGTGGTGGACCCGCCGAACCTACCCGCCGCCGACCGCTCGCTGTCAACAGTCGTTCGACCTGCGGCGATTGACAGAAAGAGCAGGTCAGAGGGGAAGATCCCCAGGTCGCGGGCGACCCCTCCGGAACGGCGGCCGGGGCGCGGAATGTCCTTACGTCACTCGTTCGGTCGTACGAAGACCGTGCGTCCGGAGACCACGGTCCGCAGGCAGACGGGAAGGTCGACGCCGGGGGTCAGGTCGGGCAGGCCCGGTGTGCCGGAACGCGGGTCGGTGGACCACCGGGCGACCCGGTCGTCGGGCGCCTGGACGACCAGTTCGTCGGCGCGCCAGACGGCGTAGTCGGCGGGCGCCCCCGGTACGAGGATCCCGGCGTCGTCCCGGCCGGTGGCCCGCCAGCCGCCCCGGGTGTGGGCCGTGAAGCCCGCCCGTACCGAAATCCGGTGCTCCGGCGTGCGGTGGAACGCGGCGGCCCGCACGGTGCCCCACGGGTCCAGCGGGGTGACGGGGCTGTCGGAGCCGAACGCCAGGGGTACGCCGGCGCGCAGCATCGCCGCGTACGGGTTGAGCGTGCGCGCCCGCTCGGCGCCCAGGCGCTGCGCGTACATGCCGTCCTCTCCGCCCCAGGCGGCGTCGAAGGCGGGCTGTACGGAGGCGGTGACGCCGAGCTCGGCGAAGGCGGCGATGGTTTCGGGGGTGAGCATCTCGGCGTGCTCGACGCGGTGGCGGGCGGCACGCACGCGTGCCAGGCCGACCGTCTCGGCCGCCGCCCGTACGCCCTCGACGACCGCACTGACCGCGGCGTCTCCGATGGCGTGGAAGCCCGCCTGGAGCCCGGCCTCGGTGCAGGCGGTGACGTGGGCGGCGACGGCGGCCGCGTCGAGGTGGGCGGTGCCGGTGTGGCCGGCGTCCGCGTACGGCTCGTGCAGGCACGCGGTGTGCGAGCCGAGGGAACCGTCGACGAAGAGGTCTCCGGCCGCGCCGATCGCGCCGAGTTCGCGGACGCGCCGGGCGTCCTTCTCGCCGGACACGGCCTCGGCCCAGTAACCGACGACCCGGGGGCCGGGCTCTTCGGCGGCCAGCGCCAGCAGGGCGGTGAAGTCGTCCTCGTCGGAGATCTCGGGGCCCGCGCACTCGTGGACGGTGCCGATGCCGAGGGAGGCGGCGTGCCGCAGTGCGGCACGCTGGGCCTCGGCGCGCTGGTGGGGCGTGACGGCGGCGTGGGCGGCGGCCCGGACCGCGTGGTGCGCGGCGGCGGTGAGCGGCTGGTCCGGGTGGTATCCGGGCAGGTCGGTGACGCCGGGGACGAGGTCCAGGAGGGCGGTGGTGACGACCGCGGAATGGACGTCGACGCGCGGGAGGTAGAGCGGACGTCCGCCGGTGGCCTCGTCGAGTTCGGTACGGGACGGAGGGCGCTGTTCGGGCCAGCGGGCGGCGTCCCAGCCGTGGCCGAGGAGGACCTGGTCGGCCGGGCGGGAGGCGCTGTGTGCCCGTACGCGCTCCAGGGCTTCGGCGAGCGTGCGGGCCCCCGACAGGTCGAGGCCGGTGAGGGCGAGGCCGGTGGCCGTGGTGTGGACGTGCGCGTCGGTGAAGGCCGGGGTCACCAGGGCGCCTTCGAGGTCGACCACCTCGTCCACTCCGGAGGCGAAGGCGTCGGCCGCGCCCTCGGAGCCCACCCAGGCGACATGGCCGCGCTCGACGACCATCGCGGTGGCGAAGGGGTCGGCGGGGCTGTGGACGTCTCCACCGCGCAGGAGCACGGTGCGGTGTTCGCTCTCGGTCATGGTGACCAGCCTAGATACGCGCTCACACGCGCGGCGGCCGGGCCTCGTAGGGAGTGGACAGGACGACCGTCGTCCGGGTGGAGACACCGGACTGCGAACGGATCCGGGTGAGGAGGTGCTCCAGTTCCAGGGGGGTCGACACCCGTACCTTGAGGATGTAGTTCTCGTCGCCGGCGACACTGTGGCAGGCCTCGATCTCGGGGATGTCGGCGAGCCGGTCCGCGATGTCGTCGGGGGCGCTGGGGTCGAACGGTTTCACCGAGATGAACGCGGTCAGCGGCAGGCCCACCGCCTCGGGGTCGACGACGGCGGCATAGCCGCGGATGACTCCGCGCTGCTCGAGGCGTCGGACGCGCTGATGCACCGCCGAGGTGGACAGGCCCGTGGCCTTGCCCAGGTCGGTGTAGCTCATGCGCCCGTCCTTGACGAGCAACTCGACGATCTGACGATCCAGCTCCTCCATGCGGTCAACCTATTGCCCCCGGTGCCTCCCGGCACAGTCCGAGGCACCTCGGAGGGGCACCTGCGGGCGGCATGTGACGAAGACCACAGGTCTGTGACGGGGTCCTTCGTGACCGGATGGTTATTCGCGCGGGCGGAAGGGAATTGCTTGCTGTGGTCGAGGCCGCAAGAGCCTGGTCGGCCCACCCGAGGGGGAGATTCTCCATGCAGGAGCCTGTTGATTCGGTCGTATCCCACGAGGACGACGAATTCGACGCATACGACACTTTCGAGATGGTCCGGGTGATCTGCCCGGACTGCTCTCAACCCATCGCGCTACTGGCGGACGAGGACGTGCTGCCGGAGCACGCGCTGTGCCCCACGCCGTGGAACCCGTTCGTGCTGACGGTGTGCACCGGCACCGGGCGGGCGGCGTCCGACGCCCGCCCCGCCGACGAGTCGCTGGAGCTTCAGGAGCAGGACACCGCCCTGCTGCTGACCCTCCCGCAGGGGCTCGACTGGCGCACGCAGCCCTTCTCCCACGTGGGCGGCCCCGGCTCGCGACCGATCAAGGTGCCGGGCCGGGCCCACCGCCAGATGCCGCAGATGCGGCGCGCGGCCTGACACGTTCTGACTCCACGTCAGAGCTCCTGGCTGCCGCGACGTTCAGCCAGTAGTGGTCCTGCACCATCGCCGTGAGCGCCGTGAGCGTGGCGTGGTGCAGGAAGTCCGGCAGCCCCGGCCGGCCGAAGGCCACGCTCAGGTCCCGGAAGCACCGGCACAGGTGGACGGTCCAGCCCGGGTCGACCTCGCGATGCGGGGCGCAGCCGGCCCTTTCCCGGTCGCGCACGGCGGCGGGTTCGAACCCGTCGTGGACGATGTTCCCGAGGCGTGCATCCCGGTTGAGCACGGACGGCCCCTCGTCGGCGGGCCGGGTCGCCTCCAGCCGGTCGAAGGCGTCCTCGATCAGCGGTGAGCGGGGCGGTCCGTCCGTGCCCCATCCGCACCAGGCACGCCGGCTTCGGCATGCCGGCGCGGCGGGCTGCGCTACCGGTCCGCGAGCGGCAGGAGCCGTCTACGGCCTTCGGGCGCGCGCCATGACGAAGAAGCGCACCCACCGGCGCCGGGGCCGCTCCAGCCACCGGACACGGGGCGTCCTCAGGGTTCCTCGACCGCCGAACGCACCGACGTGGCACCGGCGCCCGACCGCAACGCATACGGCCGCTGGTGGTGCTCCCACGACAGGGGCGCCTGCTGGACGGGTACTCGTCGAGCGCGATCGGCCGGCCGTCGGACACGGCCCTCCTCCGGTGAACGGCGATGAATTGACGATACGTCAGCTTTCGGCGGGGTGGCCGGCCGCGTGCCCGCCCCGGGGCCGGGCCGGGCATGGCGGGTAGCCCGGCGAACTGGCGCTCGATTACGGAGGGGGGTGACCAGGCAGGAGCGCCCGCCGTTGGCCGGGCATGACCTCGCCGCACCCGACGTACCCGACGTATCCGACGAGCGGCTACGGCGTGAGCCGCATGGTCCCGGGCCCAGGAGAATCGGTTCCGCAGTCCGTGGACCCGCCCATTTACCGGGCTCTGGTCCGCCACTGGGCCGGCAGCGGCAGAACCGTGCCGGGCCGCCGCGACCAGGAGTGGACCAGGCTCACGGCGGCGCCGGAATGGACGCTCCCCGGGGAGGTCAGCGGCTCTCCGGGCCCACGACCCGACGGGCGATGACCATCCGCTGGATCTGGTTGGTGCCCTCGACGATCTGCAGCACCTTCGCCTCGCGCATATAGCGCTCGACCGGGAAGTCGGCGGTGTAGCCGTAGCCGCCGAGCACCTGGACCGCGTCGGTGGTGACCTTCATCGCCGCGTCCGTGCAGAACAGCTTGGCCATGGCCGCCTCCCGGGAGAAGGGCAGGCCGGCGTCGCGCAGCCGGGCCGCGGCCAGGTACAGGGCGCGCCCCGCCTCGATCTGGGTGGCCATGTCGGCCAGCATGAAGCGCAGCCCCTGGAAGTCGGCGATGGGGCGGCCGAACTGCTGCCGCCCGGTGGCGTACGTGACGGCCTCGTCCAGGGCGGCCTGGGCGAGACCGATGGCGCAGGCGGCGATACCGAGGCGGCCGGAGTCCAGCGCCGAGAGGGCGATGGCGAAGCCCTGGCCCTCCTCGCCGATGCGGCGCGCGTCGGGGACGCGTACGCCGTCGAAGTGCAGCTGCGCGGTGGGCGAGCCCTTCATGCCCATCTTCTTCTCGGGCGCGGCGGCGGAGAGCCCCTCGGCGTCGCCGGGCACCAGGAAGGCGGTGATGCCGCGCGGACCTTCGACGCCCGTGCGGGCCAGCACCGTGTAGAAGTCGGCGACGCCGCCGTGGGTGATCCACGCCTTGGTACCGGTGATGATCCAGTCGTCACCGTCACGGACCGCCTTGGTGCGCAGGGCGGCGGCGTCGGAGCCGGAGGAGGGTTCCGACAGGCAGTACGCGCCCAGGAGCCCGCCGCCCAGCATGGCCGGCAGGTGCTCGGTCTGCTGCTCCTTGGTGCCGTAGCCGGCCAGGGCGTGGCAGGAGAGGGAGTGGACGCTCACACCCAGGCCCACGGTGAGGCGGGCGGCGGCGAGCTCTTCGAGCACCTGGAGGTAGACCTCGTACGGCTGGTCGCCGCCGCCGAAACCGGAGTCGTACGGCAGGCCGAGCAGACCGGATTCGGAGAGCAGGGAGAACACCTCTCGCGGGAAGTGGCCGGAATCCTCCTCCTCCGCCGCGCGCGGAGCGATCTCCCGCTGGACGATGTCACGCACCAGGGCGATCAGATCCCTGGCTTCCTCGGTGGGCAGCTGTCGTTCCACCGGCTGCGGGGCGCGGTCGGGCATGGGGGCGCTCTCCTCCCTGTCGGGCGCTGCGGCGGGCGCGCGCGAAGGGTTGGGCGGCGCCGCCGGGTCTCACTGCTTCGCCGATGCTGCCTTCCCGGATCACGGAACCGGCTGACCAGCGGCTGTGGCGGGTTGAGTATGCCCGATCGAGGGACTTCCGTCACCGGGGGACCGCTGATCATTCCGTCACCCCGAATGCACCGGGGACCTTGGTACGCACCATTGACCGCACTGGTCTAGTCCTTCTACGGTTCAAACCAGCCTCATGCCGCGTTCATGTCACAGATGCGCCCGCCCGCTCTCCCCTCCCCCACGAGGAGACACGCATGCCCGGACACGTCCCCCGCCGCACCCGATTCCGGACGCTGATCGCCGCAGTGTGCAGCGCGGTCCTCGGAGGCGGCCTCCTGGCGACCGCCGGCACCTCCACCGCCGGCCCGGCCGCCGCCCCTCCCCCCGTCACTCCCGCCGCCGACAGCCACCGCCCCGCCCCGGCCGCCCACACGCGCGCCGCTCCCAAGGTCGTCGGGTACTTCACCAACTGGGGTGTATACGGCCGCGGTTACCACGTCAGGAACATCCGCACCTCCGGCTCCGCCGCCAGGCTGACGCACATCAACTACGCCTTCGGCAACGTCCAGAACGGCAGGTGCACCATCGGTGACGCGTTCGCCGATCACGAGAAGGCCTACACGGCCGACCAGTCCGTCGACGGCAGGGCCGACGCCCCCGACCAGGCGCTGCGCGGCAACTTCAACCAGCTGCGGAAGCTGAAGAAACTCCACCCGAACATCAAGGTGTTGTGGTCGTTCGGCGGCTGGAGCTGGTCGGGCGGCTTCACCGAGGCGGCGAGGAACCCGGTCGCCTTCGCCGACTCCTGCTACCAGCTCGTCGAGGACCCACGGTGGGCCGATGTGTTCGACGGCATCGACATCGACTGGGAGTACCCGAACGCCTGTGGCCTGACCTGCGACACCAGCGGCCGCGACGCCTTCACCACGCTGATGTCGGCGGTCCGCGCGAAGTTCGGCACCCGCAACCTGGTCACCGCCGCGATCACCGCCGACGCCTCACCCGGTGGCAAGATCGACGCCGCCGACTACGCCGGAGCGGCCCGGTACGTCGACTGGTACAACCCGATGACGTACGACTTCTTCGGCGCCTGGGCCGCCCAGGGTCCCACCGCGCCGCACTCGCCGCTCACCGGCTACCCCGGGATCCCGCAGCAGGGCCACCACACGGACGCGACGATTCTGAAGCTGAAGGGCCTCGGCATCCCGTCGCACAAACTGCTGCTCGGGATCGGGTTCTACGGACGCGGCTGGACCGGTGTCACCCGGAAGGCGCCGGGCGGCACCGCGACCGGGCCGGCCCCGGGGACGTACGAGCAGGGCATCGAGGACTACAAGGTGCTCAAGACCCGGTGCCCCGCCAACGGCAGGGCCGGCGGGACCGCGTACGCGCACTGCGGCGACCAGTGGTGGAGCTACGACACCCCCGCCACCATCGCCGGGAAGATGGCCTACAGGAACCGGCAGGGCCTCGGCGGGACGTTCTTCTGGGAACTCAGCGGCGACACCCCGAACGGGGAGCTGATCAAGTCGATCAGGTGAGAGGGCGCAGCGCGCGCGTCACAGCAGGCCGACCCGCGTGACCAGCATCGCGAAGACGACGACGAGCACCCAGCCCAGGACGTGCTCCAGCAGCTGGGGGCCGTCGTCCTTCGGCCCTCCGGTACGGGCACGGGGGACGGCGACGGCGGCGGCGTTCGTGGTCATGGTGGCTTCTCGCTCTTTCGGCCGAACGGGGACGGTCCCACAGTGCCAGCGCGGACGGCCTCCGGGGTAGAGACGTTCATCACGGCCCGGCGGCCGTCCGCACACGCTCGGCCGGTGCTCAGCGGATGCCGACCGCCTCCAGGGCCCGGCGCTGCGCGGTCGTGGGGTGGGCGGGCCAGTACAGGTAGCAAACGCCACCTGTGCCCGAGACCACTTTCCCGGTGGCGTTGTAGCGCTTCGTGCGCAGCCAGATGTTCTCCCACTCACGGCGCCGGTAGACCCGGCGTACGGCCTCGTTGCTCGGGGAGGCTGGGTCGTTGGCGATCACATCGCCGTCGGTGGTGAACCCGATCACGGTCATCAGGTGGCCCGCCGTGCCGTAGCCGGCCCCCGTCAGCTCCTCCTCGCGGAACGACTGCGACGTTATGGCCGGGATCCCCGCCCGGATCAGGGTCTCCAGCTCCGTCAGCGACCGCAGCCGGGTGACGACCGCGCTCATGTCCTCGTACGTGGCGGCGTAGGCCGCGTTGAAGGGCCAGTTGCCGCAGCCGTCGTACTGGTAGTCGAAGGTGAAGCGGGCGGCGTGGCAGACCTGGGGGTCGGCGTAGGCCGGGTTCACCCAGGCCAGGTCCTCCGCGGTCGGTTTGCGGCCCCAGTACTCGATGATCATCTGGGAGGAGGTGGGGCTGCACCAGGCCTCGCCGCCGTTGTCGTACTCGGGATACTGCCCGATGTGGGTGTTCTGCGAATAGCGCGGGACCAGCAGCTCGCGGGCGAGGCCCGGCTCCGAGGCGGGCACGGTGAAGCGGTCCGGGACGTCCGACGCCATGGCGCCCACCCGCCACACGGTCGGCGTGAGCCGGGTGCCGGGCTTGCGGTGGAGGGTGAGGCGCAGCCGGTAGGACTTCAGCCGCAGCCCGCTCGTGGGGTCGTCGATCGCGAGGGTGTCGGTCCAGACGGTGCTCCTGCCGTCCTTCTGGTCGTCGACCGAGGTGCGCCGGATGTCGCCGTCGCCGGCCGCCCAGCGGCCCATGACGTACCAGGGCGTCTCGGAGCCGTCCGTGTAACGGCCCTTCAGCTCGACCGCGATCCAGGTGCCGGCCGGGGTGTCGGCGTTCCACGAGGTGATGACCTCGGTCGCCGGGACGGGGGAGGTGTGCTCGGGCGAGGTCCAGGTCGCGTACTCCCAGGTCGCCTTCGTGCCGGTGTGCGGATCGGTGTAGTCGGTACGCCCGGCGGGGGTGTCGATCACCAGCGCGGGGCGGCGGGAGAGGACGGGGCGGGCGCCGGCGCAGGTGCCGGAGCGCCAGTCGGTGTACGAGGTCCAGAAGCGGTTGTCGACGAGGCCGGACGACACCCGCGGGCGGGATGCGGTGCGGGCGTCCAGGGCCGAGGCGGGTGCCGAGGAGGCCGCGGCGGTGCCGACGGCGGCGAGCGCGGCCGCCAGTACGGTTCTGCGAGCGGCGGACGGTTCCGCGGGCGGCGGGGAACTGGTCATGGCGAGACCCCCGGTCGGTCGGGATGTACGACGGGTACGTACAGAAGGGCAGAAGGACTGAAGCACTGAAGGACGCGTACGACAGGTGCGTACGCGCGGGTGGGCTCACTATCCCGGTTCCGGCGGCGGGTGGGCCAGCGATTCGGCACGCGTCGCCCCACCAATATTGGTCTCCACCTGTGGCTTTGTAGGGTGGTCGGCATGGACGACCTCGACCGCCCCGCCGCCGCGCTGCGTGCGCTGCCGCCCTCGTGCGGCCCCGTCCGGCTGGTCGCGGTCGACGGTCACGCCGGTTCGGGCAAGTCCACGCTCGCCGGCCGGCTGGCAGCGGCACTCGGCGGTGCCCCGGTGCTCCACCTGGACGACATCGCCACGCACGAGGAACTGTTCGACTGGACGGACCGGCTCCGGGCCGAGGTACTCGAACCGCTGACCCGTGGCGAGGTCGCGCACTTTCACCCGTACGACTGGAATCTGCGCCGCTTCGGCCCGCCCCGGCCGCTCCCCCCGGCCCCGGTCGTCCTGATCGAGGGCGTGGGCGCCGGCCGCCGTGCGCTGCGCCCGTACCTCGCCCGGCTGCTGTGGATGGAACGGGGCGCCGAGGAGTCGTGGAAGCGCGGCCGTCACCGGGACGGACCGGCGCAGTACGCGTTCTGGGACGGGTGGACGGCGGCGGAGACCCGCCACTTCGCGACGGACCCCTCCCGGCCCTTCGCCGACGCACTGGTACGTGAGTGCCCGGTGGGATACGAGTGGCTCCCCGGGCCTGCTGCGACAGCAGCTGAGAACCAGATCGTCACGGACCGTTACCGGCTTTCGCCGCCGTACTGAGCAGTCGGAAATCGGCCTGGAGAGTGCCACAACTTCGCTTGACCGACGGGCTTACAGGTCTTACGTTCTCAATGTGCGGCTTTCCGGAGCCGCCGCAGACGCGAAGCCCCCGGTTGTTCCCCCGTGATCGGGGGCTTCGTTCTGCCCTCACCTCCCCCTTTCAGCGCCGCTCGAGCACCCGACGCTCACCGTCGGTCACCGTCCCCGGAACGCTCGCGGCGCTCCCCGCGCCTTCGATCGCGCCCTTAAGCGCACACTCCCCGTGCAGGTACGATGCCTCTCGGTGCGGTCAAATCCCGTTCATGAGAGGGCGATTGGGAACGCTTCCGGCGGGCGGCCGCCCGGCGGACCGGTACGGGGACACGGTTTGTGGGGGACCCGATGGACATCGGCACGCAGGGCACGCACGCCCCGGCCGACCTGGCCTGGCTGCGTGGCGTGGACGCCTACACCATGGGTGCGTATCCGCAGGCGGAGGAGGAGTTCCGGGCGGCGGTGCGGATCGATCCCGGCATGGCGGACGGATGGCTCGGACTGCACGCGCTGCGCGTCGACACCACCACCGCGCTGCTGCGGATGTACCGCAACCGGGACCGCTTCGGTGAACAGCGCGCCCGCTACCGCCGGACACTGAACTCCTGGTACTGGCTCGGCTGGTGGGTCCAGCCCGTGCTGGAGTCCCCTCGGGACCTGCTGCTGGCGCACGCCTCCCATTGGCTGGACGGCCGCCATGTTCCGGAGCTGGACCGGGCCCTGGCCGGACTGCCACCCGTCGACGCCGACCCCCAGGTGCGCTTCCTGCACGCCTGCCGGGCCTACCTGGTCAAGGACTGGGACCAGCTCGTACGCCACACAGAACCGCTGGTGAACGATCCGCTGCTCGGCATCGAGGCCGGGCTGTTCGGCGGCATGGCCCGGGTCCGCCTGGAGATGTACGGGCAGGCCGAGCCGCTGCTGGCGGCCGCCTTGATGCGCTGCCGCAGCGAGCAGCCGCAGCGCAAGGAGCTGCGCTACTGGCTGGCCCGCGCTCGCGAGGGCACCGGCCGCAGCGCCGCCGCCCTCCCCCTGTACCGGGCGGTGCACCGGATCGACCCGGCGTTCATGGACACCGCGGCGCGGCTCGCCGCGATCGCCGAGTACGACGGGTTCGACGGTTCCGACGACCCCGCGGCCGACCTGGCCACCGTGTCGCTGGCCGGGCTGGGCCAGGACGCCGTGGACCTCCCGGACGTGCCGGACGCCCCGCCCGGCGACGTCCTCCGCCTCGGCGGCGACGCGCCTCAGCCCCAGCCCCCCGGGCCACCGCCGGGCCAGCCCCCGGGCCAGCCGGCTCAGCCACCGGCTCCCGCCCATGGTGTAAGGGAGCAGGCGCCCGGCCCCGGCCGGCCGCGCCCTCCGGCGTTCCCCGCGAGCCCCACCGATCCGGCGCTGCTGGCCGAGGCGCTCGCCGAGCTGGAGCGGATGGTGGGCCTGGATCCGGTGAAACGGCAGGTCAAGGCGCTCTCGGCACAGCTGGAGATGGCCCGTTTGCGGGCCGAGCAGGGCCTTCCGGTGCAGCCGCCGAAACGTCACTTTGTCTTCTCCGGCCCCTCCGGGACCGGGAAGACCACGGTCGCCAGGATTCTCGGCCGGGTCTTCTACGCCCTCGGCCTGCTCGGCGGCGACCACCTCGTGGAAGCCCAACGATCCGACCTGGTCGGCGAGTTCCTCGGTCAGACCGCCGTCAAGGCCAATGAGCTGATCGACTCGGCGCTGGGCGGGGTGCTCTTCGTCGACGAGGCGTACTCCCTGTCCAACTCCGGGTACAGCAAGGGCGACGCGTACGGCGACGAGGCGCTTCAGGTGCTGCTCAAGCGTGCCGAGGACAACCGCGACCACCTGGTGGTCATCCTCGCCGGATACCCCGAGGGCATGGACCGGCTGCTCGCCGCCAACCCCGGCCTGTCGTCCCGCTTCACCACACGGGTCGACTTCCCCTCGTACCGGCCGCTCGAACTCACCGCGATCGGCGAGGTGCTGGCGGCGGCGAACGACGACGTCTGGGACGAGGAGGCCCTCGACGAGCTGCGCTCCATCAGCGCCCATGTCGTCGAGCAGGGCTGGATCGACGAGCTGGGCAACGGCCGGTTCCTGCGCACCCTGTACGAGAAGTCCTGCGCCTACCGCGATCTGCGGCTGTCCGGCTACACGGTGACACCCGGCCGCGACGACCTGGCCACGCTGCGCCTGCCGGACCTGATGCAGGCGTACGGCGAGGTCCTCTCCGGCCGCGGCCCGGCACCCCGGGGCCCGCAGGACCCGCCGGGTCCCCCGGGCGCATCCGGCCCCACCGGCTACTGACCGGTCGGGGGGGTCCTCCGGAAGAGCGGCCCGGCCGGGTTCCGCGCCCCCGGCACGCCGGGGCAGACGCGCCGACCGGTACCGGCCGGTGCTGTGCGGCGGTCCCGCGCGGGAGCCGGCAAGCCCCGCGCGGGAGCCGCGCCAGAGCCGGCCGGCGCCGCGCCGACGGTCAGGCCGTGAGGACGCCCTGGGCCGGGCCCGGGTCGGCGGTGGAGGCCGGTGCCGGGGGCGTGCCACCGAGCGGAGCGGGCCGAGGAGCCGGGTCCCGAGACCCGCCCGAAACCGGAGCCGGGGACCCGCCCGCGGCCGGGTCCCGGTCCGCGTCCGGGCCGGAGGGCGCGGCCGGGGATGCCGTCGCGACCGCCGGGACCAGGGGGGTCGCCGAGCGGTGGGCGGGGTCGCGGACCTCGCCGACCAGCATTTCCAGGACGTCCTCGAGCGCGACCAGGCCGAGGATGCGGCCCGACGCGTCGGCGACCTGCGCCAGGTGCGTGGCGGCGCGGCGCATCACGGTGAGGGCGTCGTCGAGCGGCAGCTCGGCCCGCAGCGTGGCCATCGGGCGCCATACCTGCTGCGGGACGGCCCGGCCTGCGTCCTCCAGGTCCAGCACGTCCTTGACGTGCACGAACCCCATGAAGACGCCACCGCCCTCGGCGCACACCGGGAACCTGGAGTAGCCGGTGCGGACGGTCAGCTCCTCGACCTCGGCCGGGGTGACCGACGGCGAGACCGTCACCAGGGACGTACGCGGGATGAGGACGTCGGAGACCGGGCGGCTGCCCAGCTCCAGGGCGTCCTCCAGCCGTTCCTGTTCGGCGGGTGCGAGGAGCCCGGCCTGTCGGGAGTCCTCGACGAGCCGGCCGAGCTCGGTGCTGGTGAAGACCGCATCGACCTCGTCCTTGGGCTCGACCCCGAACGCCCTGAGGACGAGCCGCGAGCACGCGCCGAGCGCCGCCGTCACCGGACGGCACAGCCGGGCGAAGCCGACCAGCCCGGGGCTGAGCCACAGCGCCGTCCTCTCGGGCGCCGCCATCGCCAGGTTCTTCGGGAGCATCTCGCCGATGACGAGGTGCAGGAACACCACCACGGCCAGCGCGATGACGTAGCCCAGGGGATGGATCATGCCCTCGGGCAGGTTCACGGCGTGGAAGACCGGCTCCAGCAGGTGTGCCACGGTGGGCTCGGCGACCGCGCCGAGGGTGAGCGAGCACACGGTGATGCCGAACTGCGCGGCGGCCATCATCTGCGGCAGGTTCTCCAGGCCGTACAGGACCTGGCGGGCCCGCTTGGAGCCGGGGCCGAGCGGCTCGATCTGGCTGCGGCGTACGGAGACGAGGGCGAACTCGGCGCCCACGAAGAATCCGTTCGCGAGCACGAGCAGGCCCGCGAAGAGGAGTTGGAGCACGCTCATCGGGCGGCCTCCGCCATGACGCCGGCATCGGCGGTGCGGACCAGCCGGACGCGCTCGGCGCGGTAGCGGTCCACCTGCCGCACGCAGAGGCGCCAGCCGGGCAGGTCGGCCCGGTCGCCGGGGGCCGGGATGCGGCCGAGCAGGTCGGCGACGAGCCCGGCGACGGTCTCGTACGGCCCGTCGGGGACGTCGAGGCCTATCCGCTTCAGGGTGTGGACGCGGCAGCTGCCGTCGGCCTCCCACGCGGCGTGGCCGTCCTCGGCGGGGACGGCGGCCAGTTCGGGCAGGTCGTCGCCCTCGGCGTCGTGCTCGTCGCGGACCTCGCCGACGAGTTCCTCGACGATGTCCTCCAGGGTGACCACCCCGGCCGTGCCGCCGTACTCGTCGACGACGACGGCGATCGGCTGCTCGCTGCGCAGCCGCTCCAGGAGGGCCTGGGCGGGAAGTGTCTCCGGGACGAGCAGCGGCGGGACGGCGACCCGGCCCACCGGCGTGCGCAGCCGCTCGGCCGCGGGAACGGCGAGCGCGTCCTTCAGGTGGACCATGCCGACGATCTCGTCGATGCGGTCCCGGTAGACCGGGAAGCGTGAAAGGCCGGTGGCGCGGGTGAGGTTGACGACGTCCGCCGCGGTGGCGTCGGTCCGCAGCGCGTTGACCTTCACCCGCGGGGTCATCACGTGCTGAGCGGTGAGCCCGCCCAGCGACAGGGTCCGTACGAAGAGGTCGGCCGTGTCCTGTTCGAGGGCCCCGGCCCGCGCCGAGTGCCGGGCGAGCGAGACCAGCTCGCCGGGCGTACGGGCGGAGGCGAGCTCCTCGGTGGGCTCGACGCCCAGCAGCCGCACGAGCCGGTTGGCAGCGGCGTTGAGCAGGGTGATGACGGGCCGGAAGGCGGACGAGAACAGGTGCTGCGGGCCGGCGACGAACCGTGCGACCTGGAGGGGCCGGGAGACGGCCCAGTTCTTGGGGACCAGCTCGCCGATCACCATCTGGACGGCGGACGCGCCCAGCATGCCGATGGCCACCGCGACGCCTGAGACGGCCCCTTCGCGCAGCCCCGTCGCGGTGAGGGGCCCGTCGAGGAGCTGTGCGAGCGCCGGTTCGGCGAGCATGCCGACGACGAGCGAGGTGATGGTGATGCCGAGCTGGGTGCCGGAAAGCTGGAACGACAGCTCCCGCAGGGCCTTGACGACGGTACGGGCCCGCCGGTCGCCCTCGGCGGCGGCGCGCTCGGCGTCCGCCCGCTCCACGGTGACGAGTCCGAACTCGGCCGCCACGAAGAAGCCGTTGGCGAGGATCAGGAGGAATGCCGCGGCGAGCAGCAGGAGGGGGGTGGTCATGCCGCCGCCTCCTCGGAGGGGGCGGCGCAGGTACTACCGGACGATCCGTCCATTGCTGGAGGGAATCACTCCTCGGGTCGCAGGGGCCCCGCCGGCCGGGTGGTGCGTGTGCTGCCGTATGCGCGGGGCGGTGGCGCGCTCGGCGCCACCGCCATAAGAGTAATCACGCCTGCCTCCGGTGGGGCAGAGGGTCGGCGCCCATACGGGCGACATGCCCGGTCCGGGGCCCGTCGCTCAGGCGAGGTCGGGGCCGGTGCCGCGGGCCTCCGCGAGCGCGCGGAGCGCCTGCGCGTCACGGATGGCCTGCTGCTTGCCGATGCCGGGCTGGATGCCGAGGGCGGGCATGCTGGTGCCGTCGCTGAGGTCGAGGAAGACCCAGGGGTCACCCTCGCGCAGGTTCACCCGCAGGATCTCGGCCCAGGCCAGCCGGCGTGTCCGGGTGAGGTTGACGACCGTGACGCCCTCGTCGTCTGCGACGACCTTGGGGCGGCTGAGGAGCGCCAGGACACCGAAGAAGAGCGCCGCGACGAAGACGAAGCTCGCGCGCTCCCCCGGGCCGAGCTTCTCCAGCATCATCGCGACGGCCGTGATGGTCACGAACATCACCGTGCCCACGCTCAGCAGGACGGCCCGGGTGCGGGTCGGCCGGAAGGTGACCGGCAGGGAGGGGGTGTGGGCGTCGGACATGTGGCGTACCGGTTCTTGCTCGGGCCTCGGGCCGGGAGACGGGCGGGGGGACGGTGCGCCTCAGAGGCGGCAGGCGTGGATCTCGGTGGTCAGGATCGCGCGCGCGCCCAGGGCGTACAGGTCGTCCATGATCCGCTGTGCCTCCCTGGCGGGGACCATGGCGCGGACGGCGACCCAGCCCTCGTTGTGGAGCGGGGAGACCGTCGGGGACTCCAGTCCGGGGGTGAGGGCGACGGCCTGCTCCAGGTGCTCGGCACGGCAGTCGTAGTCCATCATCACGTACGAGCGGGCCACCAGGACGCCCTGGAGGCGGCGGAGGAACTGCTGCACCTTCGGGTCGTCGGTCGAGGCGCCGGTGCGGCGGATGACGACGGCCTCGGACTTCAGGATCGGCTCGCCGATGACCTCCAGGCCCGCGTTGCGCAGCGAGGTGCCGGTCTCCACGACGTCGGCGATGATCTGGGCGACGCCGAGCTCGATCGCGGTCTCGACCGCACCGTCGAGGTGGACGACGGAGGCGTCCAGCCCCAAGTCGGCGAGGTGCTTGGCGACGATGCCCTCGTAGGAGGTGGCGATCGTCATGCCGCCGAAGTCGGCGGGGCCGCTCGCGGTGCCGGGCTTGGTGGCGTACCGGAAGGTGGAGCGGGCGAAGCCGAGCTGGAGGATCTCCTCGGCGTTGGCGCCGGAGTCCAGGAGCAGGTCGCGGCCGGTGATGCCGATGTCGAGCTTGCCGGAGCTGACGTAGATGGCGATGTCGCGGGGGCGGAGGTAGAAGAACTCGACCTCGTTCTCCGGGTCGACCATCACCAGCTCTTTGGACTCCTTGCGCTGCTGGTAGCCGGCCTCATGGAGCATCGCCGACGCAGGTCCGGACAGTGAACCCTTGTTGGGGACGGCGATGCGCAGCATGGGGTGGGCTTCCTAACTGTGAAAAAGGAGTTTCTCGGTGCGGGGTGGGCTCAGAGGTGGGCGTAGACGTCGTCGAGCGAGATCCCGCGGGCGACCATCATCACCTGGACGTGGTACAGCAGCTGCGAGATCTCCTCGGCGGCGGCTTCCTTGCCCTCGTACTCGGCGGCCATCCAGACCTCGGCGGCCTCTTCGACGACCTTCTTGCCGATGGCATGGACGCCCTTGTCCACCAGCTCGGCGGTGCGGGAGGTGGCGGGGTCGCCGGTCTTGGCCTTGAGCTCGAGCTCGGCGAAGAGCTCTTCGAAGGTTTTGTTCGCCATGATGGTCCTAAGAGTACGGGGTGCCCGGCGCGCACTCAGCGCCAGGGTTCGCTGACGGTGCGCAGTGTGGTGGCGGTGGCGACGGCGGCGGTGACCGCCTCGTGCCCCTTGTCCTCGTTCGAACCCTCCAGGCCGGCCCGGTCCAGGCCCTGCTCCTCGGTGTCGCAGGTCAGGACACCGAAGCCGACGGGGACTCCGGTGTCGACGGAGACCTGGACGAGGCCCTGGGTGACTCCCTGGCACACGTACTCGAAGTGGGGTGTTCCGCCCCGGATGACGACACCGAGCGCGACGATCGCGTCGTAGCCGCGGCCGGCGAGGACCTTGGCGACGACCGGGAGCTCGAAGCTGCCGGGGACCCGGAGCAGGGTCGGCTCGTCGATGCCGAGCTCGTGCAGGGCGCGCAGCGCGCCGTTGACCAGGCCGTCCATGATCTTCTCGTGCCACTGCGCCGCGATCACGGCGACCCGGAGGTCGCCGCAGTTCTTCACGCTCAGTTCGGGTGCGCCCTTGCCGCTCACGTACGTACTCTCCTCGGTGCTCGCTCTTGCTTGCTCGGTCTTACTGGTTGTTGCAGGGCGACGCGCCGGCGGCGGCGTCGAGCCAGGGCAGGTCGTGGCCCATCCGGTCGCGCTTGGTGCGCAGGTAGCGGAGGTTGTGCTCGCCCGCCTGGACGGGCATGGGCTCGCGGCCGTTCACGTCGAGGCCGTACCGGACGAGGGCGTCGACCTTTTCGGGGTTGTTGGTCATCAGCTTCAGGCTGCGTACGCCGAGGTCGGCGAGCATCTGGGCACCGGCGGCGTAGTCGCGGGCGTCGGCGGGCAGGCCGAGCTCCAGGTTGGCGTCGAGGGTGTCGTGGCCGCGCTCCTGGAGTTCGTAGGCGCGCAGCTTGGAAAGCAGGCCGATGCCGCGTCCCTCGTGGCCGCGGAGGTAGACGACGACACCGCGGCCGGTCTCGGTGATGCGTTCCATGGAGGCCTGGAGCTGGGGGCCGCAGTCGCAGCGCAGCGAGTGGAAGATGTCGCCGGTCAGGCACTCGGAGTGGACCCGGACGAGGACGTCCTCGCCGTCGCCGATGTCGCCGTGGACGAGCGCGATGTGCTCGACGCCGTCGACGGTGGAGCGGTAGCCGTACGCGGTGTATTCGCCGTGCGCGGTCGGCAGCCGCACCTCGGCCTCGCGGCGGACGGTCGGCTCGCTGCTGCGGCGGTAGGCGATGAGGTCCTCGATCGAGATGATCGTCAGGCCGTGCTTGCGGGCGAAGGGGACCAGCTCGGGCAGGCGGAGCATGACGCCGTCCTCGCCGGCGATCTCCACGATCGCGCCGGCCGGGCGGAGTCCGGCGAGCCGGGCCAGGTCGACGGCGGCCTCGGTGTGGCCGTTGCGCACGAGGACGCCGCCGGGCTGGGCGCGCAGCGGGAACACGTGGCCGGGGCGGACGAAGTCGCCCGGCTCGGCAGTGCCGCCCGCCAGCAGCTGGAGGGTGGTGGCGCGGTCGGCGGCGGAGATGCCCGTGGTGACGCCGTGGACCGGGGCGGCGTCGACGGAGACGGTGAAGGCCGTCTTCATCGACTCGGTGTTGTCGCCGACCATCTGCGGGAGCTGGAGGCGGTCCAGCTCGTCGCCCTCCATGGGGGCGCAGATCAGGCCGCGGCACTCGCTCATCATGAAGGCGACGATCTCGGGGGTGGCCTTCTCGGCGGCGATGACGAGGTCACCCTCGTTCTCGCGGTCCTCGTCGTCGACGACCACGACGGGGCGGCCTGCGGCGATGTCGCGGATGGCCTGCTCGACGGGGTCGAGGGCGAGGTCGGCGGCGTCCCACACGGTCAGCGCTGTCATGCCGGTGTTCCTTCCAGAGCCGGAGTGCGCGTCCGGAGCCACCAGTCGCGCATGCCCCACAGAACGAGGGCGAAGTAGATCACGTACACGAGGCCGGAGAAGGCCAGCCCGCTGTTGAAGGCGAGCGGGACGCCGACGAGGTCCACGAGGAGCCAGGCGAACCAGAACTCGACCAGGCCGCGGGCCTGGGCGACCATCGCGACGAGCGTCCCGACGAAGATGTAGGCGTCGGCCCACGGGCTCCAGGACAGCGACGGGTAGAGGGTGAAGAGGCCGCCGACCGCGAGGGTGCCGAGGACGGCGCCGGCGAGGAGCAGTCCGCGCTCCTTCCAGGTGGCGAACCGGACGGCGATGGAGCCGTCCTGGGCCTGCTGCCTGCCCCGGGACCACTGGTGCCAGCCCCAGGCGGCGACGCCGATCACCAGGAGTTGCTTGCCGACGCCGCCGCTGAGCTGCGCGGAGGCGTAGGCGGCGATCAGGACGACGCCGGACAGCAGCTGGGCGGGCCAGGTGAGGATGGAGCGCCGCCAGCCGAGGGCGAGGGCGATCAGACCGATCGTGTTGCCGATCATGTCGGACCACAGGATGTGCTGGCCGAAGGCGGTGAAGGCCTCGGAGTTGAGCCAGTTCACTGGGCGTTCCCCCCGGTCCGGGTCCCGACGAGCCGCTCGACGTACTTGGCGATGACGTCGACCTCGAGGTTGACCGGGTCGCCGGGCTCCTTGATGCCGAGCGTGGTCAGCGCGAGGGTGGTCGGGATGAGGCTGATGGTGAAGTGGTCGGGGCCCGCGTCGACGACGGTGAGGCTGACGCCGTCCACCGTGATGGAGCCCTTCTCGACGACGTACCTGCGCAAGGAGGCGGGGAGGGAGATCTTGACGATCTCCCAGTTCTCGGAGGGCGTGCGCGCCAGGATGGTGCCGGTGCCGTCGACGTGTCCCTGGACGATGTGGCCGCCGAGCCGGTCGCCGACCGCCATGGGCCGCTCCAGGTTGACCCGGGAGCCGGTGGTGAGGGCGCCGAGGCTGGAGCGGTTCAGCGTCTCGGCCATCACGTCGGCGGTGAACTCGCCGTCGGCGGTCTCCACGACGGTGAGGCAGACGCCGTTGACGGCGATCGAGTCGCCGTGCTTGGCGTCCTCGGTGACGAGGGGGCCGCGCAGGCGGAAGCGGGAGGAGTCGCCGAGGTTCTCGACGGCGGTGACCTCACCAAGCTCTTCGACGATTCCGGTGAACACGCTCAGCGCTCCTTGGGAGTTGCGGGGGTGGCGGGGACGGCGGGGACGGCGGTGATACGGAGGTCGGGGCCGATGCGTGTGGTCTCGGTGACGTCGAGGCGCAGCGCTTCGGTGAGGGTGGTGATCCCGGCGCCGGCGAGGGCGGCGGGGCCCGCGCCGAGGAGGACCGGCGCGAGGTAGCCGACGATCTTGTCGACGGCTCCCGCGGTGACGAAGGACCCGGCGAGCGACGGGCCGCCTTCGAGGAGTACGGAGCGGACGCCCCGTTCGTGCAGGGCGGCCAGCAGGGCGGGGACGGACAGGCCCTTGTCCGCCCTCGGCAGTCGTACGACGTCGGGCAGGTCCGTCTCGGCGTCCTCCGCGACCGCGATCAGGGTCGGCGCGGCGTCGTCGAGGACGCGGGCGCCGGGCCTGACGGCGGTGGCCTCGGTGTCGACGACGACGCGCAGTGGCTGGACGGCGCCTTCGACGCCGCGTACGGCGAGGTGGGGGTCGTCGGCGCGGGCGGTGCCGGAGCCGACGATCACCGCGTCGGCCTCGGCGCGCAGCCGGTGGACGTCGGCGCGGGACTCGGGCGAGCTGATCCAGCGGCTGGTGCCGTCCTGGGCGGCGATGCGGCCGTCGAGGGTGGCGGCGTACTTCCACAGGACGTAGGGGCGGCCGAGGCGTACGGCGGTGAGCCAGGCGGCGTTGCCGGCTTCGGCCTCGGCCTCCAGGAGCCCGGCGACGACCTCGACGCCGGCCGCGCGCAGGGTGGCGGCGCCTCCGGTGGCCTGCGGGTTCGGGTCGCCGACCGCGTACACGACCCGGGCGATCCCGGCCTCGATCAGGGCCTGGGCGCAGGGGCCGGTGCGGCCGGTGTGGTTGCAGGGCTCCAGGGTGACGTACGCGGTGCCGCCGCGGGCGAGGACGCCGGCCTGGCGCAGGGCGTGGACCTCGGCGTGCGGGCCGCCGGCGCGCTCGTGCCAGCCGGCGCCGACCTCGTGCCCGGAGGCGTCGCGGATGACGCAGCCGACGACCGGGTTGGGGCTGGTGGAGCCGAGTCCGCGGGCGGCGAGCGCGATGGCTCGGCGCATGGCGGCGACGTCGGCCGCGTCCGCCGTGCCGGTCGGGTCCACTGCGGTGGCCACCGGGTCCTCCTGCCTCTTCGGGCGCGGACTCCGGGGCCTGTCGATGACGACAGAGAGCGGGAACGACACCACCGCACGAGGGACGCGAGGCCGGGCCACACGGGTCACCGGACGTCGGCGACCAGCGGGCATACGGCCGGTCGCCCCAGGGAGGGGTCACCCGCCGCGCACTGCCTCCCATCCGGACTTTCACCGTCGGTCCAGGAATTTCACCTGGTCAACCGGCCACTGGATGCGGCCGGGTCGCGGACTGTAACCGCCGGTTCGGAATTACACCGACCCCGGAGTGCGCTGCTGCTGATACAGGGCCAGTGTGCCACGCCCCGTCGTCACCCATGCGGGCGAAGGCTGTGTCCTGCCTCACAGGACGACCGGACCATCCAAACTGGTCCAGACCTATTGACCGCCTGGTCTAGTCCTTTTAATGTCTGCGTCACCTCCACGGAGACGGCCCGCCGGGCGTGCGCACGCCAGGGCCCAACACGAGCCTTTCCCCTGCCCGTTGTGTGCCCCTCAGCCTCCCCGGGAGGAACCGACCGTGCTGTCCCCCACACACGGACGAGCCACGCTGCTCGCGACCGGCGCCGTCGCCGCCGGTCTGCTGCTCGGCTCGCTCTCCGGTGGCGTCTCCCACGCCGCCACCGACCACGAATCCTGCCGCCCCGACGGCCTGTACAAGACCTCCGGCGTCACCGTCCCGTACTGCTCGGTGTACGACACCGAGGGCCGCGAGAAGATGGGCGCCGACCACCAGCGCCGCGTCATCGGCTACTTCACCGGCTGGCGCACCGGCAAGGACGGGACACCCGCCTACCTCGCCTCGAACATCCCGTGGGACAAGGTCACCCACATCAACTACGCCTTCGGGCACATCGACTCCGGCAACAAGCTGTCGGTCGGCACCGACGGCCCGAACAACGCCGCGACCGGCATGACGTGGCCGGGTGTGGCGGGCGCCGAGATGGACCCCTCGTACACGTACAAGGGGCATTTCAACCTGCTGAACAAATTCAAGAAGCAGCACCCGGACGTCAAGACGCTGATCTCGGTGGGCGGCTGGGCCGAGACGGGCGGGTACTTCGACGACAGCGGCAAGCGCGTCGACTCCGGCGGCTTCTACTCGATGGCCACCAACGCCGACGGCTCGGTGAACCAGGCGGGGATCGACACGTTCTCCGACTCGGCGGTCGCCTTCATCAAGAAGTACGGGTTCAACGGCGTCGACATCGACTACGAGTACCCGACCTCCATGAAGGACGCGGGCAACCCCCTCGACTACCCGGTTTCCAACGCCCGCCGCGCGGGGCTCGTCAAGGGCTACGCGGCGCTGATGAAGACCCTGCGCGAGAAGCTGGACCGGGCGGGCGCGGCCGACGGCAAGCACTACATGCTGACCGTCGCGGCCCCCTCCTCCGGCTACCTGCTGCGCGGCATGGAGACCTTCCAGGTCCAGAAGTACCTCGACTACGTCAACATCATGTCCTACGACCTGCACGGCGCCTGGAACGAGTACGCCGGCCCCAACGCCTCGCTCTTCGACGACGGCAAGGACGCGGAGCTGGCGGCGGCGAACGTCTACGGCAGCCAGCAGTACGGCGGCATCGGTTACCTCAACACCGACTGGGCCTACCACTACTTCCGCGGCTCCATGCCCGCCGGCCGCATCAACATCGGCCTGCCGTACTACACCCGCGGTCACAAGAACGTGCAGGGCGGCACGGACGGCCTGTGGGGCAAGGCGGCCGCGACCACCTGTCCGGCCGGGTCCGGCCTGACCAAGTGCGGTGACGGCGCGGTCGGCATCGACAACCTGTGGCACGACAAGGACGACAACGGAAAGGAGTCCCCGGCCGGCTCCAACCCGATGTGGCACGCCAAGAACCTGGAGAAGGGCGTCCTCGGCGACTACCTGCCGAAGTACGGCTTCGGCGCGGACACCAGGCTGACCGGCACCTACGCCCGCAAGTACGACTCCACGCTGGTCGCGCCGTGGCTGTGGAACGCGGAGAAGAAGGTCTTCCTGTCGACGGAGGACGAGCAGTCGGTGGCCCGCAAGGCCGACTACGTGGTCGACAAGGGCATCGGCGGCACGATGGTCTGGGAGCTGGCCGGTGACTACGGCTGGAACGCGGCCAAGGGTCAGTACGAGCCCGGCACCACGCTCACCTCGCTGATGTACGACAAGTTCAAGGCGGCCACGCCGTACGGCGCGAAGGTCTCGAACAAGGCGCTGCCCACCAGGGCCGTGAACATCGGGGTCGAGTTCGGCGAGTTCAAGCTCGGCGACTCCAACTACCCGATCACCCCCAAGGTGAAGATCACCAACAACACGAGGACCACGCTGCCGGGCGGCACGGAGTTCCAGTTCGACTACTCCACGGCGGCCCCTGGCAACGCCTCGGACCAGTCCGGCTTCGGGACCAAGGTGATCAGCAGCGACCACACCGGCACGAACGTGGGCGGCCTGAAGGGCGACTTCCACCGCGTCTCGCTGAAGCTGCCCGCGTGGCAGACCCTGGCGCCGGGCGCGTCGGTGGAGCTGTCCTTCAACTACTACCTGCCGGTGTCCACCCCGTGGAACTGGACGGTGAACATCGGCGGTACGACGTACGCGCTCGCCGGTGACCTGGCACGGGGCACGACGGTGGTGGAGCCCGGCACGGGTACGGGCCCGTCACCGACGCCGACGCCCACTCCGACACCCGGTGCGTGCACCGTGCCCGCGTGGAGCGCGGCCACCGAGTACGGCTCCGGGTCCACGGTGTCCCATGCGTCCCGCACCTGGAAGGCGAAGTGGTGGACCAAGGGCGAGGAGCCCGGCACCACCGGCGAATGGGGTGTCTGGCAGGACCTCGGCGCCTGCTGACCCGGTGACGGGACGGGCCCCGGCGGCGCAGATACGGCCCTTGCCGCCGCCGGGGCCCTTCGGCATGGCCGGCGGAACGGCCGCCGGCGGCAGGCGGAATGTCACATTCCGTGGGTCGTCGTCCGTCGGTTCCTCGGCGAGAGTGGACGACATCGACGAGGAGCTGACGATGAGCACGATTCTGGTGACGGGCGGGACCGGCACGCTCGGCAGGCATGTGGTCGCCCTGCTGCGGGCGGACGGGCACGAGGTGCGGGTGCTGAGCCGGCACGCGGAGCCGTACGCGGTCGATCTGCGCGAGGGCGGTACGGCGCTGGACGCCGCGCTCGCGGGCGTGGACACCGTCGTGCACTGCGCCTCCTCCCCGCGCGGCGGGGACGAGCGGGCGGCGCGGAACCTGATCGGGGCGGCGCGGCGGGCCGGTGCCGGCCACCTGGTCTACATCTCGATCGTGGGCGTGGACCGGGTGCCGCTCGGTTACTACCGCACGAAGCTGGCCGTGGAGCGGCTGGTCGAGCAGTCGGGGCTCGGCTGGACGGTGCTGCGGACGACGCAGTTCCACGACCTGGTGCTGACGCTGCTGGAGGCGGTGGCCAAGCTGCCGGTGATGCCGCTCCCGGCGGGTGTGAGCGATCAGCCCGTCGAGGTCACGGAGGTCGCCGCCCGCCTCGCCGAGCTGGCGGCGGGCGCGCCGTCGGGGAGGGTGGCGGACATGGGAGGCCCCGAGGTGCGGTCCTTCCCGGAGCTGGCCCGCGCCTACCTGCGGGCGTCGGGGCGGCGCCGCCCTGTGGTGAGCGTGCCGCTGGTGGGCGCGGCCTACCGGGGCATGCGGGCGGGCGGCCACCTGACGCCGGAGCACGCGGTGGGCAGGGGCACGTTCGAGGCGTTCCTGGAGCGGCGCTTCAGCGCATCGGCGTCGTAGGCAGCGCAGGCGTCGCAGGCGTCGCGGGAGACGTGGTGGTCGGGCGGGCCGCGGGCGCCGTGGAGGACGTGGTGGTCGCGCGGGCCGCGGGCGCCGTGGAGGACGTGGTGGTCGCGTAT